>JAQBTV010000004.1 GCA_027624715.1 Pseudomonadota bacterium | reverse complement strand
CGTCAAATTGAGTGCACAGTCAATGGGCTTGGGGAGAGGGCAGGCAATGCGTCTTTAGAAGAAATCGTGATGGCTGTCCGGACAAGACAAGATTTTTTCCAATGTGACACTAGGATTGATGCGACTCAAATTGTTCCTGCCTCTAAATTGGTGTCTGCGATAACTGGGTTCCCGGTACAGCCGAATAAGGCAATTGTCGGTGCTAATGCATTTGCGCACGAGTCAGGGATTCATCAGGATGGGGTGCTTAAGCATCGCGAAACCTATGAAATTATGAAGGCCGAAGACGTTGGTTGGTCTAAGAATAAATTAGTACTCGGCAAACACTCTGGGCGTAATGCATTCAAGCAAAGATTGATCGAGCTCGGTATCGAAGTGAGTGGCGAAGAGGTTATGAATGCCGCATTCGCACGTTTTAAAGAATTGGCGGATAAGAAGCATGAAGTTTTTGATGAAGATCTGGTCATGTTGATCTCATCAGACGAGGCGATCAATGTGAACGATGAGCGTTTTAAGTTACTGTCTTTAAAGGCCTCTTTTGAGACTGGTGAGGCGCCTAAGGCAACAGTCTTTTTGTCAGAAGGCGACGAGGAAAAGAGTGCTCATGCATCTGGTAGCGGACAAGTGGATGCTACATTCAAGGCGATCGAGTCAATTGTTACTAGTGGAGCGGATCTTCAGCTATATTCTGTTAATGCCGTTACGAGTGGAACAGATTCTCAAGGTGAGGTAAGTGTACGGCTTGCTAAAAACGGTAAGATTGTGAACGGACATGGAGCTGATACAGACATCGTAGTTGCTTCAGCCAAAGCTTATTTGAATGCCATCAATAAGCTACAGTCTGGTGTCGAGAAAGTTAATCCACAAGTTTAGCGATGTCCATAGAGCCCGCGTCGATTGACGAGGAGCTGTGTTACGGACTTCGATCAACTTAAAAACAGCGAGTTTATTCACAAAATGCCCGGAGCCTGGATGCGCAGTTATTGTCATGTCGCGCCATATTTCTTTTTGGGTATTTTTTGCCTAGTTCTTTTTGGATGCGGGCACATGAAGAGCTATGTTCCCGATACGCCCAAAAAAGCGCAAATAACGCAAGATTTTGAGTCTAGGGAGGTAATGCTTAATAATTTGGCTAGTTTTGTGACTGAGTCGGGCTATGGCCGATCTTGGCCGCCTGACCGATGGGGGCTTGAGGAGCTCATGTATGCGGGGCTCTACCTCAGTCCGAGGCTTGAGGTTGCTCGAAAAAATATAGAGTTGTCTGAGGTTTCAGCCCAATCGTCGGGTCTAGGGGTGTGGCAAAAAGTCCAAGTGGCTACTGAGTACCATACAAAGGAAGTAAATGGGCAAGAGCCTTGGGGAGTGGGGTTCGCGGTAGATTTACCGTTTTTCTCGAAAAAAAAACGAGAGGCTTTGTCGCAAAAGTCATTGTTCTATTTGGATGGAGCAGCGCTCGAGCTTACTCAAGAAATATGGTCGCTGCATTCGTCCCTGCGCAATAATTTATTCCGTTTGGCTGCAAATGAGGCTAAACGAAAACTCTATGTTCAGAAAATAAAGTTAGCGGAAGAGTTAAATGGGCTTATTGAAGCTAGATTTTCTTATGGCTTCACAGATCGACAGGAGTTAGATAAAAGACGGTTTGATCTGGGACTATTTCGTGAGCTTGAGCTAGATCTTGAAATGGAAAGACTCGAGATTATTTCTTTGATGGCTGGCTTGATAGGCATTTCTGCGGCTGACTTGCAAAAACTTGATCTCGAGACGTCTGATTTTGATCAGATCTTCACAATGGAAGCTCTAGATTTTAGGGGTGCTGCGTTACGTAATCGTATTGATTTACAAAAATCTCTTATTGATTTCGGTATTGCCGATGTTGAATTGAAGCTGGCTCTTATCAAACAGTACCCCGAGATATCGATAGCTCCAGGCTATTTTTGGGATCAGGGAGACAATATTTGGAATTTTGCATTGGGATTGGTTTTACCAAATCATGCTGATGCATTCATTTCGCAGGCGGAGGCCTCGAGGTCGCTGAAACATCTGCAAGTTAAGGAAAAGCAAATTAATATTCTTGTTGAGATTGATCGAAATCATGCCGCTGCCCTGTCTGCTCAAGATAGGTTGCAACAGAGTAGCTTAAATTTACGCCGAGCCCATAGCATGTTTTCCGGTAAAGAAGACGGATTTAGCGCGGGAGATATCAGCCGAGTTGAACTCTACGATGCACGTTTAAATTATATTCAGATAGCAGAACGGTTTATTGACAATAAAGTTACCTTTTTTTCTGCAGTCGCTGAACTTGAGGATTCGTGTCAAACTCCATTAGTTTTTAAGTATCGGTTCCCGATGGTTATGAATAAACACTAGAGGCATTGACTTGAATACGCGTCAATATAATTTGGTCATTGGTGGCCTTACGCTATTTATCGCTGCACTTTTATTTGTCCTCGTGACATTTAATCGAGACGATTTCTTACTCAGCGAGTCTGATTATGACGAAGA
This sequence comes from Pseudomonadota bacterium, assembly GCA_027624715.1. Taxonomy (NCBI): domain Bacteria; kingdom Pseudomonadati; phylum Pseudomonadota; species Pseudomonadota bacterium. The sequence continues at coordinate 167,575 of JAQBTV010000004.1, read as the reverse complement.
GATAGAGACTAGGGATTTGACCGATTACGAAGATGGGGTCTCACTGGTTAGGCTGGCTCGCGAGGATCAGGATGCGGCTGGGATTGAATTGATAAAGCTGGAAGTCATGCATCATCAAGTTGAATATCAACTGTTCGGAGAGATTCTCGATATCTCTGGGCTGTTAGAAATCAAAGAGCGTTTGATTACTTTTTTAAATGAGGATCGTGCTAAAGCTATCGAAGAGGCGCATCTAGCAGAATCGTACAAGCGGGCTAATCTGTTATTTGAAGATCGCCAAAATATTTCAAGACGTGAGTTAATGGAAAGTGAGTATCAGCTCGATGCCGTTAGAATGCATCGACTTAATTTGCGTAGAAATTTAGCGTCATTAAGGCATTCTGCGAGCGCAATATGGGGCTCTGAAGTGATTGACTGGTTGCTTAATGACGATTCTTCTGATTTTAAAAGTTTGGTAACTCGAAAAGCGAGTCTTGTACGATTATTTGTCAGGGATGCTGCGCTATCTGCTGCAGGAACTGGTACTGTTGATATTGCTCCCGTGGGCTTCCCAACTCAGAAAATATCTGCGCGTTATGTCTCGGAGGCCCCAAGTGCACAATTTGGTACTGGGGCAGCAGATAAATTTTTTATGGTTGATGAGCAAATTCCAACCGGTACTCGAGTCGTTGTTTCATTATCTAAAAATTTAGAAGAGGTCTCAGGTGTTTTTATACCTGGTGAGGCGGTTTTATGGCATGCGGGTAAACCGTGGGTGTTCAAGCGGCTTAGTGATGGGGTTTTTGCTCGATTAAAAATTGAAGCCGATGTTGATTTGGGAATGGGTTGGTTCGAGGTTAATGCGTTTGTGCCGGGAGATCAGATCGTTGTGTCGGGCGCACAACTTCTGTTATCAGAAGAGTTGAAATACCAAATACGTAACGAGAATGAGGACTGAAACTCAGTCTCTGGGTCGCGTAGCGTGGGGGTGGCATCACGCTATTTCTATAGATGATGGAAACGAAACCTCATGATTGTCGGAATCGTTCGTAATTCGATCAAATATGCTGGGGTCGTTGTCACTCTCGCAATTACCGTTATCAGCTATGGTTTGTATACCATTTCTAATGCCAACTTAGATGTTTTTCCTGAGTTTTCGCCAAGCCAAGTTGTTCTTCAGATAGAGGCTCAAGGCTATTCTTCCGAATTAGTTGAGAAGTTAGTAACGCAGCCGATAGAAAATGCCTTAATGGGAATCCCGGAGCTAGCGAATATCCGTTCCCAGTCAATACCCGGATTGTCGGTTGTAACCGTAATTTTTAAGGACGGTAGCGATGTTTATCTCAACAGGCAGGTGGTTGGGGAGCGCATAGCGGCCCTAGCAATCGAAATGCCACGAGGGGTAGACGCCCCAACCATGACCCCTCTGACCTCTTCTGCCAGTACGGTTTTAGGTATTGGCGTGACCTCAGACAAACGTTCTCTTTCTGAGTTGAGGACTATAGTGGATTGGAGCATACGCCCTCATTTATTGGCTGTCCCTGGTGTCGCTGAAGTTAACGTTTTCGGTGGCGATGTTGAGCAGTGGCAAATTCAGGTGGACCTTCAAAAATTAGAACAGGCCAATGTTTCATTTCAACACTTAATAGATGCCGCAAAATCTGCGACAGGTATGGTGGGGACGGGTTTCATTAAGACACCTAACCAACATGTGAATATTCAAATGGATGGGCAGCCAAGAGATTTGGGGGATCTTGAGCATTTGATCGTTGAGTCGCGTGCTGGAGTCAATATTCATCTTGGAGATTTGACCAAGGTTATCGCTGGCCCTGCGCCATCTATTGGCGCTGCGTCCATTGATGCGCAGCCTGGTGTTTTTTTAATGATACAAGGGCAGCTAGGTGCCAATACGTACGCGGTCACGCAAGACCTAGAACGGGCGATATTAGAACTTGAACCATTAATTAAGAGAGAGGAAATTACTCTTCACAAGAATCTTTTTAGGCCAGCGAATTTTATAGAAACAGCAGTTGAAAATGTACAGCGTGACGTGCTAATTGGTTCGGTCCTTGTGATTGGTATTTTGTTCCTATTCCTCTATAACGTGCGTACAGCAATCATATGCGCCGTCGCTATGCCAGTATCTTTACTGTCCGCAGTGATTGTTCTCGATGCACTTGATGTGGCACTCAATGTGATGGTTATTGGAGGCTTAGCAATTGCTCTTGGAGAGGTGGTAGATGATGCCATTATTGATACAGAGAATATCTTTAGACGGCTGAGATTAAATCAAATTGCAGGCGGGGGACAAAGAGTATCTGACGTGGTTTTGGAAGCCTCAGTGGAGGTGAGGAGTTCGGTAGTTTATGCCACCTTTATTGTCGTTTTGGCGTTCGTACCACTTTTAACTTTGTCAGGTATTGCAGGCAAACTTTTTGCACCGCTTGGGCTCGCTTACATATTTGCCATATTGGCATCTTTAGTGACGGCAGTAACGCTCACTCCCGCTTTGTGTTATCTACTTTTAGGTAGCAGTAACTTATCAGCAGATGATCCTCCAGCAGTTTCATTTATTCGGCCTCAGTATGAGAAGCTTTTGGTTTGGTTTGAGGGGAAATTCGCGCGTAATCTTACGGTGGTTATCGTTCTCGTTATCTCTGGCATCTGTGTTTTCCCATTATTTTCTGGCGAGTTTATTCCCGCCTTGAAGGAGGGGCACTATATTGCTCATATGACGGCTGTTCCTGGCACATCAGAGAGAGAGTCGTTGAGAATTGGTGATCGAGTATCTGCGGCATTGGGTGAAATTGATGGGGTCGAATCTGTAGCACAATGGGTAGGGCGCTCTAAAAATGGTGCAGACACTTTTGGAACGCATTACAGTGAATTTGAGATAGAAGTTGGCGCTTTAGATGGAGACGAACAAGAACGAGTTCTCTCTGAAATACGGGATGTGCTTGGTGGGCAGAAAGTTGGACATTTTCCTGGATTAAGTTTTGGTGTTAATACATTTTTGACAGAGCGTATCGAAGAGACGATCACTGGTTTCGCTGCCCCGTTTGTCGCTACGATTTATGGGTCCAATCTCGATACTTTAGATCGTGATGCGCGTCAGGTTGCCGCTAGCTTAAATCAAGTCTATGGTTCAGAAGATGTTCAGATACAGGCGCCCGCTGGTACGCCGCAGCTGGATATTAGACTACGACACGCCCGTTTGTCGGCATTGGGCGTGACGCCAGGTGAGGTGCTTCAGGTGGTCAGTGCGGCATATGACGGTGAAGTAGTGGGCCAGATTAGAAAGGAAAACCGGGTTGTCGATATTGTCGTAATTCTTGAAGATTCACTCAGGCAGAACGTACGCTTGTTGTCTGACTTATTGATTAAGAAAATTGGGGATTCTGTCGTTCGGTTGTCAGATGTTGCCGATATTAGCTTGATTGGTGGTCGATATAAAATACTGCATTCTGATGGTCGCCGAGTACAAACGGTCACTGCGAGATTCTCGGGCCGAGACTTGGGTTCCTTTGGATTTAGAGCGAAAGAGAAAATTTTGGCTGATGTGGTGCTCTCACCCGGCAATTATGTTGTCTTTTCTGGGACTGCTGAATCCGAGCGGAAGGCAAAGGCGGATTTAGTGGTTCATTCGTTGTTAGCCGGAGTCGGCATCTTCATACTCCTTTATATTGCTTTTAATCAACTGCATAATATGGCGATCACCTTCTTGAATTTACCTTTTGCTCTTGTTGGTGGGGTAATTGCAGTGATATTCTCCGGAGGTTGGCTATCTCTAGGCTCCTTGGTGGGATTTGTGACTTTGTTTGGCATTACGCTCAGGAACTCCATCATGCTGGTATCTCATTATCAATACCTTGTTGAAGTTGAGAAAGTTGCTTGGAATTTCGATACAGTCGTAAGAGGGGCTTCTGAGCGACTAACTTCCATTCTGATGACCGCTCTAGTGACTGGTCTTGCCTTATTGCCGCTAGCCCTAGGGACTGGAGAGCCTGGTCGAGAAATTGAGGGGCCCATGGCGACCATTATTGTAGGTGGACTCTTTACGTCAACCCTTTTGAATCTTCTTGTGCTTCCTACCATTTTGTATCACTTTGGTAGGTTCCATCGCTCAAGCTCTTTAGTATAAATGTTTACAAAATGCTAACATGAGGAAATAAATGTTTAGCCTAATGGGTGTAGAAACATGTCAGTAGCTGACTTGACTGGTGATACGTTTGACCAAGCCGTTAAAGAAAACGAAATGGTTATTATCGATTTTTGGGCGCCCTGGTGTGGGCCATGCAAGACGTTTGCGCCAGTGTTTGAGGCTGCCTCGGAGAAATATACAGGGGTATATTTTGCCAAAGTGAATTCTGAAGAAGAGCAGGAGTTAACCTCTACCTTTGGGATCCGTTCCATCCCTACGTTGGTAGTTATTCGGGAGCAAGTTATCCTTTACTCAAAGCCAGGAGCTGTTCCAGCTTACTCGCTTGAAGGGCTGCTTGACCGAATGGGTAAGCTGGATATGGCTCAGGTACGTGATGAGATCGAAAGATCGCAGTCAAAATCTTAAGTGCTAATTGCAATATGGAGTTTTAGAATCTCCAATTATTCTGATTTTTTGAACAGTGTTAGTGGGCTTTATAAAATTTTGTACTGTGGGGTATATTATTTTTTTCTGATTAATGTGCATTATTAAAGATAATTTAGGATTCTATTGTCGGCTTTATGTAGTCTTTTAAAATTTTAAGGGGGTAAGTTGTTGAAAACAAAAAGTCGCTTAGCGTTTTGGGTAGTGATTCTGGCCGCAGTATTGGGCTTGTTTGTATATCTAAATTGGCCCTTTGGAGAGGTTGAGAACACGCCTGAAAAAGTTGAACAAGCCGCCCCAGCTAAACCTCAAGGTTTGCCCGTGCAGGCGGTGCCTGTAATTGTTAGTGATCTATTAGATGAGATTGCCGCTATTGGTACTGTAGAGGCGAACGAATCAGTTCGAATTAGGACGGAGATTAATGGTCGCCTCTTGAAATTGAATTTTGAAGAAGGACAGAAGGTTCAAAAAGGTCAGTTGCTCGTGGCCTTAGATGACGGAGAGCCCCGCGCCCAACTCGCAGCAATTAACGCGGAGCTTCGAACAGAGAAGCAAAGATTCTTGAGGTCTAAAGAACTGTATGAGCAAAAGTTCATCAGTAAGGAAGCTCTGGATTTACAAGCAGGTACAGTTGACCGTTTGGCTGCAATGGTTCAAGAGGCGGATGCGCGTCTGAAAAAAACAGTAGTTACGGCACCATTTTCGGGTGTAATAGGTCTGCGTAAAGTCAGTCTCGGGGCTTATCTGCAGGCTGGTGACGACATTGCAAGATTAGAGGATATTAGCTCGGTAAAAGTAGACTTTAGAGTTCCTGAAGTGTATCTCGCTAAAGTTAGTCCCGGTCAATCTATATCCGTAGTCGTTGACTCTTTTCCAAATGCTGTATTTGAAGGGAAAGTGTATGCAATTGAAGCTGGTATGGACACAGAGACAAGGACGGCGCTCGTGCGTGCGAAATTAAGTAACAAGGCAGGTCAATTACGCTCCGGGATGTTTGGGAGGGTATCCCTTATTATGGCCAAAAAGAAAGATGCGGTATCAGTTCCCGAGCAAGCGCTTTGGCCGCAAGGCGCGGAGAACTTTGTTTACAAGGTTATAGACGGCAAAGTGGCACTCACGAAGGTAGAGCTCGGGCAGAGAAGTCCTGGGCAGGTTGAGGTCCTCGAAGGATTAATGCCTGGTGACATTGTTGTGACCGAAGGGCAGATGAAAATTCAAGATGGTGCGCCAGTGACAGTATTAGGTGGTGCGAAATAATAATACGAGCGCCATTCGTTGCGTAAAGAAAAATTTATTTCTAGCTTTAGAGACTTATGATCCTTTCTGAGATTTCCATACGTAGACCGGTGCTGGCAACAGTACTTAGTTTGATGATTGTGCTGTTGGGCGTCGTATCGTTCGATCGCTTATCGGTTCGAGAATATCCAAAAATAGATCCGCCGGTTGTTTCTGTCAGAACTGTTTTTAAGGGGGCGACCGCTCAGGTGGTCGAGAGCGTTATCACCACGCCAATCGAGGATGTCTTGTCTGGCATTGAAGGCGTCAACACCATTAGATCCAAGAGTAAAGAGGAAGTCAGTGAGATTACGGTTACGTTTGTAACGGATCGAGATGTCGAGGCTGCTGCGAATGACGTTAGAGATAGAGTGGCTCGTATACAAACCTTGTTGCCAGAAACCGCCGCCGATCCAGTGGTGTCTAAAATTGAGGCTGATGCGTTTCCTGTGATGTGGCTCGCGTTGAAAAGCGATCGGCACACTCCAATGGAGTTGACCGATTATTCGGATCGGTATTTAACGGACCCCTTGAAAACTCTTCCTGGTGTCGCTACGGTGATTATCGGTGGCGAACGTCGTTATGCGATGCGGGTGTGGATTGACCGAGAAAAATTAGCAGCACGAGGATTGACAATTCAAGACGTGGAAGTCGCGTTAAGGCAGCAAAACTTAGACTCCCCAGGTGGGCGTATTGAGAGTAACGATAGAGAACTAACGGTCATGACTGAAACTGACCTTAAGAGTCCCGAAGCATTCAATAATATGATCATTCGGGAATCGGCGGGATATCCAATACGAATTAGAGATGTGGGGCGCGCTACACCGGCACCCTATGAGAATCGAAAAATCGTTAGGATTTCTGGTGAAGAAGCGCTTGGCCTGGGGATTGTCAAACAGTCTACAGGGAATACCGTTGCACTCGCCCAAGCAGTTAGAGATATTCTTCCTCGGCTTATTGCGGGTCTGCCTGAAGGGATGTCGTTGAAGGTTGCGGTTGATACGTCTGAGTTTATATCTGCTGCTATTGATTCGGTGTACCAGGTGCTCATTGAGGCGCTGATCTTGGTTGTTCTTGTAATTTTTGTCTTTCTGCGCAGTGTTCGTGCGACTTTAATTCCTATTGTCACGATACCGATTTCACTCATTGGTTCGTTCTTTTTCCTCTACGTACTTGGTTTCTCAATCAACGTTTTGACGCTTTTGGGAATCGTGCTTTCGATTGGACTGGTGGTTGACGATGCAATTGTTATGTTAGAAAACATTCACCGTCATATTGAATCTGGAATGAATCGATTTGAAGCTGCTATGAAGGGCGCAAAAGAAATTGGTTTTGCCGTTGTTGCGATGACAATCACACTGGTTGCGGTATTTGCGCCGCTCGTATTCATAACAGGTCGAGTAGGTCAACTATTTATTGAATTCGCACTAACTGTAGTTTCTGCAGTATTGGTTAGTGGTTTTGTTGCCTTAACGTTAACACCTATGATGTGTTCCATTTTGTTAAAGGGGCGAGAGAGTCATGGCCCTTTGTACAAAATGAGCGACTTGTTTTTTGAAAAAATGAATAATGGTTATGCGGCCATTTTAAGATTCATGCTAAGAGGTTGGTATGTTGTGCTCGGTGTTTTTGTCATCGCTATGTTTGCCATGGTCGGTTTGTTCCTTCAGTTGAAGCCAGAGCTGTCTCCCCTAGAGGATCGGGGCTTCTTAATGGCATTTGCGGTTGCCCCGGAAGGAGCAACAATGCAGTACACCGATCGTTATATGAAACAAATTGCAAGCGTTTTAGATCAAAATGTTCCTGAAATAGAGACCCTCTTTGAGGTGGTGGCGCCAGGCTTAGAGCGGCCGAATCCCGTGAATTTTGGGATTGGTTTTGCCGTACTTGAGCACTGGGATACACGGAAGAGAAATCAACTCGATATCGCTAAAGAAATCACACCCAAGTTGTATGGTGGCATTCCCGGTGTAATTGCTTTTGCGATGAATCCGCTGTCTTTAGGGCAGAGTTTTTTGTCTAAGGAAATCGAATATGTAATTTATGGAAATTCATATGAGGAATTGCAAGGTTACGTAGATAAAGTGAAGGCAAAGTTGAGTAGTTATAAGGGCATTACCGGACTTGATACCGACCTTAAGCTTAATAAGCCTCAACTCAGAGTCAACATTGATCGTGACAAAGCGGCCTCAATGGGCATATCAATGGCTGCAATTGGTAGGACGGTAGAGATGTTATTGGGTGGGGTTGACGTAACACGCTATAAGCGAGAAGGAAAGCAGTATGACGTTGTTTTACAAATGGAAGATGAAAAGCGGCGGCAACCAACGGATTTAACCTCTATTTATGTCAGAGCGAGGAGTGGTCAGCTGGTTCAGTTATCAAATCTTGTGACCATAGAGGAGACGGTTACGCCGAAAGAGTTGAATCACTTTAATAAATCCCGTGCTGCGATCATTAACGGAAACGTAGATCCCAGCGCTAGTCTAGGACAGGTGCTCGACCACATCGATTCCATTGTGGCTCAGGAGTTACCCAAAAATGTGGCAACTGATCTGAATGGAGCATCGAGAGAATTTAGGGAAAGTGGGGACGATATGAAAGTAACTTTGGTACTTGCCCTCATCTTTATTTACCTTGTTCTAGCTGCTCAGTTTGAGAGCTTTGTTGGACCGTTGGTTATTATGCTGACGGTGCCTTTGGGATTCCTCGGCGCTCTTTTTGTGATGTGGCTTAACGCTAAACTCGGAGATGGGGGCACCTTAAATATTTATAGTCAAATTGGCTTAGTCATGTTGGTTGGTTTGATTACTAAGAACGGGATTCTCATTGTGGAGTTTGCAAATCAACTGCGCAGAGCGGGAAAGGAAAAAGTAGAGGCAGTCTTAGAGGCATCAATTTTAAGATTGCGCCCTATTTTGATGACTGCATTGGCAACGTCACTGGGCGCCTTGCCATTAGCGCTATCTTCTGGTGCCGGGGCTGAATCCAGACGAGCGATTGGTTGGGTGATTGTTGGGGGTGTTTCTATTGGAACTTTGTTGACATTGTTTATTATCCCTGTGGCGTATTCTTTAATTGTTAGAAGTACACCTCGTATTAGGGATGGCACATAGCAGGCTATAGGGAATCACGCTTCTTTATTAGACGCACAAGTAAAAAAGGGAAGCTAGTGCTTCCTTTGTTTACTTAAGGCGAACATATTCATATTCAACTGGATTGTTATTAATTCCCCTATCGGGCGGTGCTATCCAACCGGCCATTTTCCCCGGTTCAGTGACGCGTTGCATTAAGCTGCGAATAAAGCCTCGGTCTTCTTCAGTCGGTAACCAGGTTGGAATTCCTTTATCGTATTCTGGTTGAGTGATCACATGTCCGAGAGGGTCGGTTGTTTGATTGGTCCAGCTTCCAATTGTTCTGTGGAATCGAGTGCTGGGTAGCGACAAGGTCACGTCAAAATTGGCTCTTTTAATCATCATGTTCCAACGTTTAATACCGATTTCACAATCTTTGACGTAAGCTTCACGGGTCACCTCATTCATCGCATTTCGGAGGCTGACTTTCTCGATTCCATCAGGTGTATCAATGTCGTAGATTGAATCAAGACACAGGTGATCTTCGAATCGGCTTTCATCAGGTCGTCCTTTGATCCCATTTGCGAAGGAAGTCGCCGCGTTAGAAGATATCTCAGAGCCAAAAAGATCAAGTGATGAGGTAAACCAAAAGTTTAAATATTTTTGAATTGTATCGAGGTCAACGGCACCTTGTTCTCGAATAGCGGTTGATTCGTCTGTCCCAATTTCATTCATTACCTCAAGGGTGCGCCTGACTACACGGCCTACTCCAGTTTCACCAACGAACATGTGATGGGCTTCTTCAGTAAGCATGAATCGACAAGTTCTCGCAAGAGGGTCAAAGCCTGATTCGCTAAGGCTTTTGAGTTGGAACTTACCATCTCGGTCGGTGAAATAGGTAAACATAAAAAAGGATAACCAATCAGTAATTGGTTCGTTGAATGTTCCCAAAATCCGTGGGTTGTCAATATCTCCAGAGTGTCTTGCGAGAAGCTCTTCAGCCTCTTCTCTGCCATCTCGGCCAAAGTAGCAATGAAGGAGATAAACCATTGCCCATAAATGGCGACCTTCTTCAACATTGACCTGGAATAGATTTCTTAGGTCATAGAGTGAGGGGCAGGTAAGCCCTAGTAATCTTTGTTGTTCTACTGAAGCTGGCTCGGTGTCCCCTTGGGTGACGATAATTCGACGAAATTGAGACCGCAATTCCCCGGGAACTTGTTGCCAAACAGGCTCTCCGAAGTGATCGCCAAAGCCAATTTTTCTATCAGGGATTTGGTCGGCAAGAAATATTCCCCAGCGATAATCAGGCATCTTTACGTGTCCGTAGCTCGCCCATCCTTTTGCGTCAACGCCTACGGCGGTTCGTAAATAAACATCGTTTGACTGAAAATCCTTTGGGCCTTGTTCGTCCCACCACTTAAGGAAGTGTGGCTGCCAGTGTTCAAGCGCTCTTTGAAGTTTTCTGTCCGTCGTGAGATTTACGTTATTTGGAATTTTTTCACTGTAGTTAATGTCCATGATTCATTCGCCTGTTATTTGTCTTTTGAAGTAGTTAAGTCTTATCCTTAAATTCTTTGCCAGTTGAAGTCTGGTTTTTTTCCGCTTCCGTATAACTTAAGGGCTCCCTGGTCTCCAACCGCATTAGGCCTTATGAATATCCAATTTTGCCAAGCAGATAATCTGGTAAAGATGCGCGTTTCCATCGTTTCAGGCCCAGAAAATCTGAGATTCGCTTCCATCCCTGTTAGGGCGTCTGGCGATAAGCTGTTACGTTCTTCTATCGCGAGGCGTAGCTCGTCATCCCAATCTATATCATCGGGAGTATATGTTACGAGCCCGATGTTGAGCGCCTCTTCCGCGTCTAATAACTTGCCCTCAAGGGATGTCACTTCTTGAAGTTGATGATCATGACCATAAAATCGGTTTTGTAATCGAGATAGATGATTGATCATTGGAAAGCTGCCAAAATTTAATTTCGATAGACCGATGGTAGGGTGCTCTCCGTCCTCCGTCTCTGAAAGCATAAAAATTCTGTCTGCAGCGAGAGCAATTTCAAAAAGTGTTCCCGCAAAGCATGAGCCTTCGCCGATGAGCGCAAACATCGTTCTTGAGGAAACATCTAGGCGCGCTAAAGTTCTGCGTAAATATCCGATTGTTTCCTTCACGAACCAATCTTCTTGATACTCTAAGATGATGGCATCCATTTTGAGGACGTCGCTACAATTTCCAACCGTTCGAAATATCCAGGTGCCAATCTCAAGTTCATTGGTTCGCAATAGCAAAATCCCGTCATCTAACTCTCGAGCGAATGTTAATGGCCACCAATCGCACCCTTGTTGGTGAATGGATTCTAGACTCTCTCCCGTTATCGTTGATGGCACGTTGATTACGATTGTTGCAGTTCGAGCCGAGCGATTAATAGCGATGTCTACAGTTGAGTAGTGCATGCCTGCACTATCTATTGTTCGTTTTAGTTGTGTTAGACCTACGCCGGTCGCCCCTTCTGGGCGCGAGCTTTTTGAGGACAGTTCTTTGACGATATTTTTTTCAACTGCACTAAAGTCATTTGGTTTGGCAATTACGTCTACAAGACCCCATGCCTGCGCACGGTCTGCTCTGACTCCTTCAGTTGTGGAGCAAAACACATCGGCTAAATCTCTCCGGACCTTTCTTTTATCGATAACGCGAGTAAGTCCTCCGGTTCCTGGTAGGACACCTAGAAGGGGCACCTCTGGGAGGCTTACACTGGAGGATCGATCGTCGATCATGAGGAGTTTGTCGCAGGCAAGCGCGAGTTCATAGCCTCCGCCGGCAACAGTGCCGTTAATTGAGGCAATAAATTTTAAGCCGTCGTACCGGCTCGAGTCTTCGATACCATTTCTGGTTTCATTGGTGAATTTACAAAAGTTAACTTTCCAAGAGTACGTTGACTGTCCGAGCATATAAATATTAGCGCCAGAACAAAACATTTTTTCTTTTGCTGATGTAATCACAACGCATTTGACATTGGGGTGTTCAAATCTGATTCTGTTGATGGCGTCATAGAGTTCGATGTCAACGCCGAGATCGTATGAGTTGAGTTTCAGTTTGTAGCCGGGCTTCAGGCCGGCATCTTCATTCACGTCCATATGCAGTGTCGCAGTACTTTCACTGACGGAGAGAGACCAATGCCTGTAGAGTGTTGGATGAGTATCAAAAAAAACCGTCTGAGCTTGGCTCGATTCTGTTTCTTGATGTGAAGGTTGGGCAGTCATAAGGAGTCTTGATCAGTGCGTATGTTGTATTAATTTTCGAAGGGTTCGATCCGCTAAGATTTGGCTTGCAATGACGTGAGGGGCTTTCCCGTCAGTCGCCAATGTCACATCCGCTTTTTCATAGCTGGATTGTCGTTTGGCAAGAATATCTTTAAGTTGCTCCATCGCTCTACTGTTACCAGCGATTGGCCGTAAGTCACCTTGAGCCACGACTCGATCCATGTGTTCTCTGGGGGAAGCTTTAAGCCACACTGTGTAACAAGTTGCCAGAAGTAAGTCATAAGTAGGCTGCTCTTGTACAATACTACCGCCAGTAGAAATGATGCAGTTATCCCCATTACTCAGTACATTTTCAAGGCACGTTTTTTCTAAATTTCGATAGCCTTCTTGGCCATAGGTAATAAAAATTTCTGATAGTGGAGCATTAACTAGTTTCTCTATTTCCCGATCAATCTCAACAAAAGGAATGCCTAAGATCGCGGACAGTCTCTGTCCCACCGTAGTTTTGCCAGCTCCCCGCAGGCCGATTAGAGCAATGCGGTAACTTCGGCTTGCCGGAGAATTGCGAAGCTCTCCTAGTAATTGATCTTTAAATCTAAGTCGGTCACTACTCGATAGGCCGGCTAACAGTCCCAGCAAGAGTCGTGACTCGGCGTTAATCGGTGCCGAATTTGATATGAGAGTCTCTGGCTCGACATCAAGGGATTGCGCTACTTGCCGTAGCAGAGCAATGGACACATTCCCTTGGCCCGATTCGAGCAGCGCAAGATATCGTTCCGACACGCCGGATTTCTCCGATACGAGCTTTCTGGTTATTTTCTTTTCTTTTCTAAGCTTTTTTAGTCTCGAACCGACTGATCGTAGAAATTCAGTGTTCATTGATTCTCGAGAGGGTTGTGGATCGGCTGATTTACTACTGATTTCATTAGGATGCGCTGTTTTAAGCATGCTTTAGGTCTTCCTTTTGCTGTAATTATTTACATTACCAGTGGTAGTAGACTCAGTTGATGTCATCAAGTTCATCATTATTAGAAATATATTTCTTAATACAATGAATCATACCGCATTATTGGTTTGTCTATATAATGGGCAAAAAAATAGTACATTATATGCAATATATTACACTTTAATACATTAGTTTGGAACTCAATAAATGACGAAGCAGATCAAGATCCTGATTGGCACCATGACCGGTAACGCTCAGTCAGTAGCAAAGGAATTAGAGTTGAGATTTGACGGTGAGGGGATTCAAGTCGATACGGTAGACATGGATAAGCTGACTACCGATATCTTTGATCCGGATAGCATCTATTTGATTTGCACATCGACTTATGGACAAGGCGATGTGCCTGACAATGCTAGGGGCCTTATAGCTGCACTTAAAGAATCGAAACCAAATTTGCAAAATATACGCTACGGCTTGATTGCTCTCGGTGATCGAACTTATGCGGAAACATTTTGTTTCGGCGGTAAGCACTTTGATGATGTCTTGCGTCAGTGCGGGGCTGAGCGAATCGGGGATATACTGATGCACGACGCCAGCTCTGGCACAATGCCGGAAGAGGAAGCGGCTGATTGGTCCGAGGGATGGCTGAAATTATGTGATCTTGTTTTTTCAGATGATTGAGCAAAAATAATCCGGTTAACAATCTACAGTGAAGAGAACTAGTGTGTCAAAAACCAATACAAGCGATGTGAACTTGTATACGTCCGATCACTCAACGAGTCCTCCGACCATCAATATGCCTCGACTGTTCAATGCGGCGCACGATTTGTTAGAGAGAAATATCGTAGAGGGGCGAGCGGCAAAAATTGCATACATTGACGATGGTGGACGCTACACATTTGCAGAACTGTGTGTACGTGCAAATCAGTCAGCGAACGCGTTACAAAAACTAGGCTTGGAGATGGAGGATCGAGTGATGGTTGTGCACTCTGACACCATCGATTTCCCATCAGTATTTCTCGGCGCTATAAAAGCAGGAATCATTCCTGTTGCTGTCAATACGCTACTGACTCCGGAAGATTACGAATTCATGATGGAGGATAGCCGGGCGAAGGCACTGATTGTGACCTCATCGTTATTGGAAAAGTTGGGTAGCGCAATTACGAAGTCTAAATATCTGCAACACGTTATTGTTTCAGGAGAGCTCAACTCAGAATATCATCACTTGCAAAGTCTTCAAAGCCAAGCTAGCAAAGATTGCGAGCCTGCACGCACCTCATGCGATGATGTTTGTTTTTGGCTTTATTCATCTGGCTCAACTGGTAAGCCTAAAGGAACAGTCCATATTCATTCGAGTCTGGCTTACACGGCGGAACTCTATGCCAAACCAATTTTAGGGATAAAGGAAGACGATATCGTTTTTTCTGCTGCCAAATTATTCTTTGCTTACGGGCTGGGTAATGGATTGACATTCCCGCTCTCTGTAGGGGCGACAACGATTTTAATGTCAGAGAGGCCAACACCTGATTCCGTGTTTAAAAGAATTAAAGATCATCAACCCACAATATTTTATGGGGTCCCAACGTTATTTGGAGCCATGTTAGCTAGTGATGACTTGCCCAGTAGGGACGAAGTTTCAGTTCGCATAGCGACCTCGGCTGGTGAGGCGCTTCCTCCACAAATTGGAGAACGTTGGACGTCTCATTTTAGCAGCGAAATATTAGATGGAATTGGATCAACTGAAATGTTGCATATCTTTTTATCAAATCGACCAGGAGAGGTGCGATACGGGACCACTGGCAAACCCGTCCCAGGCTATGAGATACGGTTGGTGGGCGAAGATGGTCGAGACGTTCCTATAGGGGAGCTAGGGGAGCTTCAAATTAAGGGTCCTTCAGCAGCAAATTTATATTGGAATCAAAGGCAGAAGTCTAGAGAGACCTTCTGTGGTGAGTGGACTCGAGCGGGAGATAAGTATAGTTGTGATGAGCAAGGGTTTTATACTTACGGTGGACGATCAGACGATATGCTTAAGGTGAGCGGATTGTATGTTTCCCCCTTTGAGGTTGAGGCGGTTTTAATGTCCCACCCTGCTGTGCTCGAAGCGGCAGTTGTCGGTGACGAAGACGAAGATAAGCTTACTAAACCGCGAGCTTTTGTTGTATTGACCAGTGGTTCAGATGCCAGCCAATCACTGGTTGATGAATTGAAAGATTATGTGAAATCTAAGCTTGCTTCATTCAAGTATCCGAGGTGGATTGAGTTCGTTGAAGTGCTACCAAAGACTGCGACTGGTAAAATTCAACGGTTCAAGTTACGTCAAAAAAACACATGAGCACAATAAAAAATTAACAAGGGGGGCAAGATGTCAATCATTAATCGTCGTGAATTTATGGCTGGAGCTTCGGCTTTAGCTGGCTTATCTTTTTTGTCATTAGCTGGATGTAACAAGACTGATAACGCTATTCGCGTGGGATTCATGCTTCCGTATACAGGGACATTTGCAGAGCTTGGGATGGCCATTGAAAATGGATTTAGGCTGGCTTTGGCTGAATTGGGGGATAAACCATACGGAAAATCTATCGAATTTTTCACCGTCGATGATGAATCAGATCCCGCAAAGGCGACCGATTATGCGAACAAGATTATGACGCGGGATAATGTCGACGTAGTCATTGGTACCGTACATTCAGGTGTCGCTATGGGAATGATCAAAGTAGCGAAGGAAACAGGAACTTTAGTGATCATTCCGAATGCTGGAGCGAACGCGGCTACGGGTTCGATGTGTGCACCTAATGTATTTCGTACCTCATTCTCTAATTGGCAACCTACTCACCCTTTGGGAAGAGTCATGGTTGAAAATGGACACAAAAAATCGGTTTTTGTGACTTGGAAGTACGGTGCAGGGGAAGAGGCATTAGCGTCATTTCGAGAGGGATTCGAAGCTGCGGGCGGTGAGGTCATTAAAGAATTATTCTGTCCCTTTCCTGACGTTGAGTTCCAAGCGATTCTTACCGAAATAGCTTCTCTAAAACCTGATGCGGTTGCTTGTTTCTTCGCTGGCGGTGGAGCTGTCAAGTTTGTTAAGGATTACACAGCAGCAGGACTCAAGTCTTCAATCCCGCTGTACGGATCAGGTTTCCTGACAGAGGGGGTGCTTGATGCTCAGGGGGAGGCTGCTGAGGGTATTACAACAACGCTTCACTATGCTGATGGACTTAAAAATGTTAAGAATCTCGCGTTCCGAGAGGCTTACCGAACAGCATACAATCAAGAGGCTGACGTTTATGCGGTTCAGGGCTATGACGCTGGTCTTTTGTTGATCAAGGCTCTTCAGGAAACATCCGGTGATTTATCTCTAAAGACCCAGGCAATTAAGGCTATGGAGGGTGCGGAGATTGACAGCCCACGTGGGCGTTGGAAAATGTCGAAGTCCCACAATCCCATACAAAATTTTTATACTTTGAGGGTGGAAAATGGTATCAATACTGTGATTGGTACGGCATGGGAGAGTTTAGAAGATCCTGGTGTCGGTTGTAGTCTCTAAGTTTTAGGCAGTGCTGATGACCAAAACTAGAAGGGGACCAAGAAGATTTTTCTTGGTTGTCATTTAGAATGATTGGCAATATTACTAGCCATATCTTATCTCCTATATATGTTTGGTCTTAGCGTGAATGTATGGTTTTTTCTCAGCTTGATTTAGCTAGTCAGATAAATACGCTCTTTGATCTGTGTGTCGACCTCGAATGTGATTCGTCAGGTGACTTGAGTGTTGTTCGCGGGAAGCTTGACGCAAACTCCGTGGTGATTGTTGGGTTTGATTTTAATCTTGTAGGAGGGTCCATTGGATCGTCGGAAGCGAGCCAGCTGCGAGTTGCTATAACGGCAGCCGAACAAATGACCTTGCCGCTGATTATGTTACTGAATACTGGAGGCGTTCGAGTTCCGGAAGGTGCTGATGCTCTAGGAGCCTTTCGTTTCGCCTTTAGAGATTTACTTGACGCCAAATTGAGAGGTTTACAAGTTATATCCCTAGTGACCCAGCACTGCTACGGAGGCGGTAGCATGCTCGCCGCAGTTAGTGACAGCGTGTTGGTGAATGTGGAGTCGCAATTTTCGATGTCTGGCTTGAGGCTGATTCAAGCATTGAGTCAATACGCGGGTGAGGGCGAGGTAACGACTGATCAGGCTAGGTTGATTTTGAGTGGGGAGAGTCGGGTTAGCACATCGAGTCGATTTCAATTGGTCAAAGACGAGGTAGAAGATTATCGACGAGGCTTGCAGCATTTGCTATCTTCTTCCGAAAATCTAAGGCCGTCTATCAATCAATCTCTCCTTGACTTGGAGCGCAGATTTGTTTCAAACGGAGTGATACGTAGCATTCCGTTTAGCGCTAAAGAGTCTATTCATCCGTTAATTGATAGGAGCAAGTTTGGTCGCGAGAATTCGTGGTCTGGAAAAGCTTCATTATATGTGCAGGACATTCAGGTTGGTTCTACAACAGCAGTTTATGCTTTAGTAGCAGATTATTTTGCGGACGCTGAGAGTATTTATGATTTAGTAAAAACTATTAATACTTTGCCCAACTCAGTCTTAAATATTAATATTTTTATTGACTGCCCTAGCCATTCCCCCAGCCTGATCGATGAAGCGTTACTCTTGTCAGAGCACCTTGCGATGTTGGCTCTTGTTGTGAGGTTAAAACACTTGAGTGGAGTTTACGTGCATGTTTTGGTGATAGGTTCTTCAGGAGGTGGAATTTTTGCTGCGTTATCTGCTGCGGCCTCACGGATGAGTGTGCTCTCGACGGGATCAGTCCAAGTATTACCGCGAGCGGCGCTCAACGTAATGCATCGTCCTAATGAGAGATTGATAAATACGAAGCAATTACTTGAGTCAGGAGCAGTTGACGATATGATTGAAGATCTCTCAAGTGTTTTGAGTTAGGAATTCGAATGGATGCGGCCACACTTCTCATACAGACCATGAATGGTATTCAATACGGCCTACTTTTATTTTTGGTGGCCAGTGGTTTGACGTTGATATTTGGCATTATGGGTGTAATCAATATTGCTCATGGTAGTTTTTACATGATTGGGGCTTATCTAGCCTGGTCATTAACGGGGTGGGTTGGAAATTTTTGGATTGGCCTTGTCGCTGGGGTCGCGGTCGCATTACTGCTCGGGTTGGTTTTAGAGTGGTTGTTTATAAGGTTTTTGTACGACCGGGACCATCTACAGCAAGTACTAGTTACGTATGGGTTAATACTTATTTTTTCTGAGTTGAGAAGCATGATCTGGGGAGATAGTGTGCATAGCGTTCCTATTCCGGAACTCTTGAATGGATCAATACAATTAACGGAAAATTTATCTTATCCGATCTATCGTCTTTGGTTGTCTTGTGTGTGTATTGTTATCGCGATACTGATGTTTTTCGGGATACAATATACGCGATTGGGAATGATGATTCGCGCTGGCGAATCAGATAGAGAAATGACAAAAGCTCTAGGCATAAATATTGGGTTGGTCTACCGATTTATATTTGCTTTAGGCGTGTCGCTAGCCGCTTTTTCGGGGATGATATCTGCTCCGATTTCGTCAGTATTTCCAGGGATGGGTAATCAAGTACTGATTGTTAGTTTTGTGGTCGTCGTCATAGGTGGTTTAGGCTCGATCAAGGGGGCAATGATTGCAGCTTTATTGGTTGGATTGATTGATACCTTTGGGAAAGTTATTCATTTGGATATTTTTGGAGTGAACATTTTTCCAGAGATGTCGGGAATGAGTATTTTCGCATTGATGGCGTTGATACTGATGTTACGTCCTAAAGGCCTATTCGGCAGGGAGCATTGATTGAACGCTGTATTTAGAAATGCTCTTTTGTTGGTACTGCTCCTAATGCTAATCTTGATTCCCGTCTTCGGAGAACGTTTTTACGTTCAATTCGCTTCGAAGATTTTAATCATGATTATATTCGTGAGTAGTCTTAATTTATTAGTTGGTTTCACTGGATTAGTGAGCTTAGGACACGCTGCATTTTTCGGTTCTTCTGGCTACGTTCTTGCTATTTTGAGCCCCATCGGGACATCAGTGAATTTATTTGTAGCACTTCTGGCTAGTATGCTGTGTGTAGGTGTTCTGGGTATTGTATTTGGAGCCTTAGTATTGCGTACAAAAGGCATATTTTTCATCATGTCTACGTTAGCTCTTGGTGAGATGCTGTTTTATTTCTTACACGATACAGCTTTTGCAGGTGGTTCGGATGGTATCTTCATTTACGACCGACCGAGTTTTGATCTGTTTGGTTGGTGGCAACTCGATTTATCTAATGCGAGCCATTTTTATTATCTGGCGTTGATACTGGTATGTTTGGTTTTAATGTTGATCAAGAGAATTATGAATTCACCATTTGGCCGAGTTATCTCTGGAATTCGTGTTAATGAACATAGAACTGAAGCTCTTGGATATCAAACCTATAAATTCAAGTTGGTGTGTTTTGTCATTGCGAGCATGATTGCGGCTATCAGTGGATTTTTAGCTGCGGTTCAGTTCGGTGTTGTTAACCCAGAAATGGTTGGGTGGCATGCGTCAGGGCACGCTCTTATGATGGTTATTCTTGGTGGTAAAGGATCGATATTAGGGCCTGTGCTCGGCACGACAACACTTATGCTTATTGAGGAAATCTTTCAGGCCGCAACCAAGCATTGGCAACTACTGACGGGAATCGTAGTGGTTTTGGTCGCCTTGTTTTTTCCGAATGGGTTAGCTGGATTGAAGTTTCCCAAAAAGAGACTTAAAACATGAGCGCGGTGATTGAGGCCAGAGGTTTGACAAAACGCTTTGCCGGATTGACGGCGGTGTCGGATGTTTCACTTTCCTGCGAGCGTGGGGTGATTCACGCCGTAATCGGCCCTAATGGAGCTGGGAAAAGTACGCTCATAGATTTGTTGTCAGGTGACTTAAAGCCAACAAGTGGAAAAATATTAATTGATGGGCTTGATGTTACGGGTTCTGGATCGTCGCAAATGAGTCTGCTGGGGGTGGGTCGGAGTTATCAGCGTAGTAATATTTATCCTAGCCTGACCGTCGTTGAGAATTGCAATATTGCCGTTCAGTCTCGTGCTGAAATTTCTATGCGCTTTTTGGGAGCTGTCAGCGCTTATCCTGAAGTTGAGGTTGGCACTAAGCGTGTCTTGGAACGAGTACGACTCGAATCTGTTGCGCATAAAAGAGTAAGCGAATTGTCCCATGGGGAGCAGAGGCAGGTCGAAATTGCCTTAGCGCTTGCAACAAAACCAAAGGTATTGCTTTTGGATGAGCCTTTATCGGGCATGGGGGCAGAAGAGTCATTAAGGATTGTCGAATTACTTAGGAGTATTCGATCGGAGTTTGCAGTTATATTGGTTGAGCATGAGATGGATGCGGTATTCGCTTTGGCGGACACGCTGACAGTGATGTTAAATGGCTGCGTGATTGAAGCCGGCTTACCTCAAGACATTCGTTCTAGTGTTCGGGTTCAAGCCGCCTATCTTGGAGAGGACTTTAGTGGCTGATGCGTTAGTGAACGTCACAGATCTTCACTCTCATTACGGATCAAGTCATGTACTTTATGGCGTGAGCTTGGAAATTAAACCTGGTGAAACAGTAGCGCTGATGGGTCGGAACGGAATGGGTAAAACGACGCTCCTTAAATGTCTTATGGGTTTGGTGCCTACTACTTCTGGCTCAATTCGGTTTCGAGGGCAGGATATCAAATTATTGGCCACTCACTTACTCGCTCTTCAAGGTATTGCGTATGTTCCAGAGGGGCGTGGTATTTTTGGGAACCTGTCCGTTAAAGAAAACTTACTTTTAGCTGCGCGATCGGGGTTTGAGGGTCGAATGGATTGGACTTATGATCGAGTGCTTGATAATTTTCCTCGACTTAAGGAGCGTTTGACCCATGGCGGGCAGCAGATCTCTGGGGGTGAGCAACAGATGTTAAGTATTGGTAGGGCGTTACTAACCAACCCGGATTTGTTGATATTAGATGAGGCAACAGAGGGGCTCGCACCGCTAATTGCTCAACATATCTGGAGCATAATTAACATCGTTAAAACGTCTGGTATCTCATGTTTAATTGTCGACAAAAACTTTAGCGCTCTTGCAAAAATATCGAACCGAAGTGTTGTAATGGTTAAAGGTGGCATTGTGTTTGATGACGTTCCGTCTAAATTAATAGAGCAGCCAAAAAAACTTAAACATTGGTTGGGAATTTAAGAATTCAAATGAGCCGAACATTTTTTTGAAAGAATTGCAGGCATGAGAATTACGAATAGCGTTTTTGATATCGATGACAAGCGGTTAGAGTATAGATGCATTGAGCCTAATAATTCGACTTCGACAACAGACGCACTTGTTATGCTGCATGAGGGCCTTGGTTCTATTGAATTATGGAAGAGCTTTCCTGAGGATCTGGCTAAAGCAACGGGATGTCGTGTTTTTGTATATTCGAGATATGGGTATGGTAGGTCCACACCTCTTTCTGAAAAGCGGCCGGTGGAATATATGCATTACGAAGCCTTAAATATTCTGCCTAATTTTTTAAAGCATATTGGAGTCGTGTGCCCCATATTGATTGGGCACAGCGATGGGGCTTCCATCGCACTCATTCATAATGGCGGTGGACATGACGTTAATGGTTTAGTATTAATGGCTCCTCATGTGTTTGTAGAGGATCGGGCGGTGCAAAGTATTGAGCAGGCTCGGGTAGCTTTTGAAAAAACGGAGTTGCCAAAAAAATTAGATCGCTATCACGATAATGTTGAATCCGCCTTTTGGGGTTGGAATGACGTTTGGTTATCGTCTGAATTCAAAAGTTGGAATATAGAAAAATACGTTGCAAATGTTAGTTGCGAATCGTTACTTATTCAAAGTGATACTGACCCTTATGGGACATTGGCTCAAATTGAAATCATCGAGAAGTTATCACCAGCACCCACTCAGAGAGTGCTGTTAGAAGATTGTGGACATTCCCCGCATGTTGATCAACCCAGGATCACCTTGGAGAACATTGTTCATTTTGTTGAAGATATTTTGAATGAGGCAAAGGATGAATAGACGAAAAGTCGTTGTGATTGCGGGCTCTACTTCAGGTATTGGTGCAGTAATTGCGAGGACTTTTGCATCGAATGGGTATGACATTGGCCTTAACGGATTTAGTAGCGAAGAAGATATTTAGGTGATTCCTATCGACAGCTGGACTGCTCATCAGTCATACCGTTATCGTCCATGCTGAAGATTAGAGTCATTAGAGATGGCCCCTTGTATTTTGATACTCCATTTACTTATATTGATGAGCGGGGAGTGTCGCGGAAATACGATGGCGCCCCATTGAGTCTATGTCGCTGTGGCAGGATGAGTAGAGCTCCATTTTGTGATCAATCTCACAGTTCTTTTCCATTTACAACAGATGATCACCTCAACGTCGAATATAAAGTCAGTCATGAGAATTCCGTTTCGTTAGAAGAACCCAGTCTTGTGAAGGCAATCGAGGATGGGCCTCTCTATATATCCGGGTCGGTATCCATCGTCGATGAAAGTCATGTAAGTTGGGAAGGGAATCGAGTGAAGTTATGTCGATGTGGCTACTCGCAGATAAAGCCGTTTTGCGATGGGGCGCACAAGAGTGTGTATTCAGTTTGTAAGGAACAGTTAAGTTTGTAGGTAAGAACTAAAGCATCTCGAAGATTTCTTTTAACCGTTCTTGGTTGTAGCGTGTCCCTTTCTTTACAGGTTTGATCGCTTGCCATGTGCCCGACGTTTTATCAGCAATTGCGAAACGAAAAACATAATCTGGCTCCGAGCCCATGCGTAAGTCGCTGATTATCAGTTCATCTTCGATGATCTCTGCTTTAAGAAATCCGTGTGAAAACCATTTGAGCTTTTCAAAACTTATGTAATTAGACGCAGCAGCTCGCGCTTCAGGCTCGATATTTACTTGTCGAAACTTAATCTCTTGTTCAGGTTTTCTTAAGGAGTAAAAGCCTTCGCGATATCCTTCGGCGTTAATCACAACGACACGCCAAAGTAATGTATTAAATGGCGTGGGGACAGTGAAGTATTTTTGTGTCTCAGTGATATTGAGGTTTAGCGCCAAGGCCACTTTATGATCTACTATGCTTTTCCCTACCCACGACCAAGCCAGATATCCGGAGCTTATTAGAAGTCCTATCGTCAGCGTTGTTTGGATGTGTTTCCATTGGGGTGCGTACATTACGAGAACGGTAGCGAGGACGAGTGGGAGCGTGTATGCCGGATCGATAATGAAAATTGTGGACCACATTATCGGTGGTGTATGGAGAGGCCAAAGTAGTTGTGTTCCGTAAATCGTATGGGCATCTAGAATCGCATGTGTTACCAGAACGAGCGTGATCGAGGCTAGCCAACGATAGGGGTCGCTTGAAACGCAATTACTGAGCTTCCTAGCAATAAACCAAATTAATAGTGCTAGCGAAACCAGTACGAGAAGCGAGTGACTGAACCCTCGATGCTTGATGAAGTTGTCGATGGGGTCAGCGTAGCGGATCAGTATATCTAAGTCTGGCAGTGTGCCTAGCGCTGCACCCGTCACCGCTGCGCGGCGCTTATCTTTTGGGGATACGCATACTGAGCCGACAGTAGCCCCAAGAGCCATTTGAGTCAGCGAGTCCAAAGAGGTAACTTCAGTGTGTTATACGGTGAAAATTTTTCCGGGATTCATGATGTTTTTTGGGTCAAGTGCCTTTTTAATAGTGCGCATTACAGACACACCTTCACCGTGCTCTGCAGTTAAAAATTTCATCTTCCCAAGTCCAATGCCATGCTCCCCGGTGCATGTGCCGTCCATAGCAATAGCGCGCATGACTAATCGGTCGTTCAATCTTTCTGCTTCTTTTAGCTCGTGCTCCTCTTCTCTCTTAATTACGAAGCCAAGATGAAAATTTCCATCTCCAACGTGACCGACGAGTGGTGCTATCAAAAAGCTATCCGCTAGATCTTTTTTGGTTTCTAAAATGCATTCGGCAAGTCTTGAAATGGGGACGCAGACATCGGTTGCCCACACTTCTGCTCCGGCTCTCAAGGCCTTAGTGGCATAAGTAACGTCGTGCCGTGCTGCCCACAATTTATTTCTATCTTCTGGTTTAGTAGCCCATTTGAATTCTCCACCAGAGTTCTCTGCTGCAATGCTTTGTACGGTTTCCGCGTACTCCTGAACACCAGCTTCACTGCCGTGAAATTCTAAAAATAAGGTATCTTTTACCGGATAGTCGAGTTGCGAATAAGCGTTCACCGCGCCCATTTGGACATCATCTAGTAATTCAATTCTAGCGACAGGGACGCCTAGTTGTATCGTTTGTATTACGGTATTAATTGCGCCCTCGAGTGAATCAAAAGAGCAGACGGCTGCTGCCATGGCTTCCGGAATGCCGTAAAGCTTTAAAGTAACTTCTGTAATAATTCCAAGGGTTCCTTCGGAGCCAACAAACAGACGAGTTAAGTCATAGCCAGCAGCAGATTTGCGTGCCCTTCTTGATGTGCGAATAACGCGCCCGTCTGCTAGGACGACGGTGAGCGCTAAAACATTCTCTCGCATCGTTCCATATCGAACGGCGTTTGTCCCTGATGCCCGTGTGGCCGCCATGCCGCCTAATGAAGCATCCGCCCCAGGATCAATTGGAAAAAACAGTCCTTGGTCTCTAATGAATTCATTCAGTTGCTTTCGTGTCACTCTTGCTTGCACAGTACAGTCCAAGTCCTCGGCATTGACACGTAATACTTGATTCATGTGCATGAGGTCTACGACGATGCCTCCGTTATGCGGAATGACGTTACCCTCAAGGCTGGTGCCTGTTCCATAGGCTATAACAGGGATCTCGAACTCAGAACATATCTTTACAATTTCTGATACTTCTTCAGTGGTTTTTGGAAAAACCACGACGTCAGGTCGGTGTGGATGGTGCCACGACTCGTCTTTTCCGTGGGTGTCTCTGACAGAAGTATTGGTTGAAATCCTATCGTTGAGTAAGTTGGATAATTTATCGAGTATGGTCTGCGAATCGTTTGCTGGAAGAGCCATTTTTTACACCTGTCACTAAGTTTTAAGTTAAGTCTTACGTACAAACTTTATCTGTTGGTATTGAGTTTCAGAAAATCCGACATAAACCTGGCCAGAGTCATCAATTAAAATCGGTCTTTTTATTAACGAAGGATATTGCTTCATTAGTGTACATGCTTTTTCTTTGACAACGTTGGCGCGTTCATCGTCACTTAGTTTACGCCAACTTGTACCATGATTATTGAGTAGGGTGTCCCAGGGCACTAGCTTACACCAGGCTTTGAGCCAAATCTCATTGACCCCCTCCTTTTTATAGTCGTGAAACTGGTACTTCACTTCATGTAGAGAAAGCCAATTCATAGCTTTTTTCATCGTGTTGCAGTTTTTAATACCAAAAATTTGGACGCCCATTTAATTTTCTATTGTTAAGGCACCAAATACTGCTTTACGACTTTTTCATCCCACGAGATTCCGATCCCTGGTCGATCTGGTGTTATCGCCATTCCGTTGACAATTTTGATGGGCTCTTGCATCACGCTAGCTCCCCAGTCCACGTATTCGAGCCAGTGTCGTGTGGGTGAGATAGAAAGAAGGTGGCAACTAATTTCAGGGAATAAATGACTGGAGAGGTCTAACGCGTTTACTTGGGCTAAGGCCGCAGCCCTAAGCCATCCAGTGACACCCCCGATTCTTTGCACATCAGGCATATAAAAATCCCCAGCCTCTGCATCGATTGCTTTTTTCATCTCTAGCGAGTTGAGTAGGTTCTCTCCAATTTGAATCGGGGTGTCAATCGATACGCGGACTTTCGCGCAACCTTCGTAGTCATCGTGACGAATAGGATCTTCTATCCAATAAAGTCCTTCATAATCAAGTGCTTGGCAACGTTTTATGGCTTCATTCAATGACAGTGATTGATTAATGTCAGCCATCAGGCCAATGTCATCACCAATTTCTTTTTTTACAGCTCGAATGGCAGCAAGATCTAGGTTGAAGTCAGGTCGTCCAATCCGCATTTTTACAGCTTTGTAATCCCCGCTGCGAATGAGTTCTTGTGCTTGTTTTGGCAGAGTGTCTGCAGTTTCATTGGTCCAAAGTCCACAGCTGTTGTAGGCTTGGATTGAGGTCGGGCTACCGCCGAGCGCGGCGGCCAACGGAAGCTCTAGGCTTTTTGCAAAAATGTCCCAAACTGCCATGTCAATGCCTGCAAGTACTTGACCTAAAATCCCGTGAGCATCGTATAACGTGAATTGTCTTCTGAGTTTACCTTCAATATCCAAGGGAGACACTGTATCTCCTACGATAAGCTCGCAAACGGCATTGAAGCAGTCCACAGTAGGTTTAAGCATACTCTTCGAGAAAGTGAATAAGTACGTGTGTCCCGTGATCCCTTCATTAGTTTCTATATCGATAAGAACAAGGCTGGCTGTATCGATCGAACCGCTCGCAGGACGAGGAGGGTATTTGATCGGGGTGGCTACGGGCCGAGCTCGGAACCCTGCAATCGTTATTGGCATGGTTATCTCCTGTGTTAATTTTATTAGGACTTAAATTTGAGCTTCTTCGGGTTTCCCGTTTTCAAAGAGTTTTAATGCTGTATATACGAATGCATTCGCAGGAGTTGGAACGTTGAGTACTTCTCCGAGTTTTGCCACCATCCCTGAGAACCAAGGTACTTCGAGTCGGTATCCTCTTCGTAAATCTCCACACATTGATGCCACCATGCTCGGTGGATAATTGTCGATGATGGATAATTGTTCGTCAACAATATTTTCGCCAAATGCTAATCCTTTAGCTTTGGCGACGTCGATAATTTCTGAGAGTATTTGAATGAGGAGATTCCGTGTCGCAGGGTCACTTCGTATTGGGCCGATGGGCATTCTGCAAAGTGTAGTTATGGCTGACATGGTGACTAAACGTATATATTTTTCCCAAATCGCGCGATTAATATCTTTAGGTATTTCTACATTGATATTCGCGGCCTTGCATGAGTTAAACAATTTTTTTGCCCGTTCTGATGAAGAGTTATCTAGTTCTCCAAAAACTAGACTGGCCATATTCCCGTTGTGTCGAATGACTCCCGGTTTTTCTATTAATGCGGCGATGTTGGCGACTCCGCCCATGACATATTTTCCCGGGTAGACTTCTTTTAATTTGTCTTCCGCTACGATGCCGTTTTGAAGCGAGATGATTCCCGTTTCAGGTTTCAGTAAAGGCTTGACAGCCTTTATGGCTTCATCAGTAGCCCATAATTTTACTGCGATTATTACAATGTCTACTGGTCCTATTTCGTGTGTGTCATCAGTGCATTGGACATTGGTCAAGTGCATGTCCCCGAGTGCTGAATAGACTTTGAGGCCTTTGCACCTGATTGCAGCTAGATGCTCACCTCGAGCTATAAATACAATATCTTCACCGGCTTCGCTGAGCCGCGCACCAAAATAACCACCAACGCCGCCTGCGCCAACCACTGCTATTCGCATTTTTTTCCCTCAAAAAATAGAGCAATATGTGTTTCAATCCGCATTACTTGTATCGACGAGTACAATTATATATTTGAAGCGTAAAGGTTATGAATATGGACCATGCACAAACGTTGCGCAATGAATTACAGTTAAAAAAGGCATCACGGTTGGGGCATATTGAACCGTTCCATGTCGTCCGTATCATTACGCGCGCAATGGAACTTCAGGCAGCAGGGGTGGATATAGTGAATCTGGCGGTTGGGGAGCCTGATTTTGCGACCCCTCCGTTGATTGTTGATGAGGCGGTTCGTTCGCTCCGGGCGGACAGTATGCGTTACTCGCCTTCTCTAGGAAGGGATGAATTACGCGCAGCAATATCGCAATGGTATCGGCAAAGATATGGCCTCGATATTTCTAAAAACCGCATTGCGGTCACGACGGGCTCGTCTGGCGCTTTATTGCTTACTATGGGTGTCCTTTTATCTCCAGGAGATGAAATTCTCATGCCGGATCCAAGCTACCCGTGTAATCGTTATTTTGTCGCGGCGATGGAGGGTCGATCTACGTTGGTCCCTGTTGGTCCCGATACTGATTATCAGTTAACCGCAGAATTAGTCGAACGGTATTGGACTGAGAGAACTGTAGGCGTGATGGTAGCAAGTCCCTCTAATCCGACCGGCACGTTGATTAAAAAAGACGTTTTGCGAGATATCCATCGTGTTGTGCAAGCAAATCAGGGGACCTTAATTGTTGACGAGATTTATCATGGACTTACCTACGGGGAGGAAATTTCATCTGCGCTTGAGCTGGCGGATGACTTGTTTGTTATCAACAGCTTTTCTAAATATTTCGCAATGACGGGATGGCGATTGGGTTGGGCTGTTTTGCCAGAAGGGTACGTCAATGATTTTGAGAAATTGGCGCAAAACTTATATATTTCAAATCCCGATATTGCGCAGAGAGCTGCAATCGCTGCTTTTCATCCTGAAACTATTAAAGCGTTGGAGGCGAATCGCTTAAGTTATCGAGAGCAGAGAGATTTTTTATTATTTGAATTGAAAAAGATTGGTTTTAATATTCCTGTTGACCCAATGGGTGCGATATACATTTACGCTGACTGTAGTAAATTCACGAAGGATAGTTTCGGTTTTTGTCAGGATTTACTTGAGAACGCGGGTGTGGCTGTTGCTCCCGGGCTAGACTTTGGTGTTAATCGGGCGAGTGAGCATATTCGTTTTTCTTATCCCAAGCCGATTGCCGTACTTGCTGAAGGAGTGCGTAGAATAAAGGATCATTTGGGTTGCTGAAATTTGATGAGGCGTGTGAGTACAATTAATTCTGATTAGTTGCGAGAGAGATAAGTATGTCTGATTTTATGGTGGGAATGAGGCGCTCAACAGTTCGTGCTAACGGTATTCGAATGAATGTTTGGACAGGTGGTGAGGGGCCTACCTTGGTTTTGCTGCACGGATGGCCACAAACAGGGCAGATGTGGCATAAGGTGTCGCCGCATTTGATGAGGCAATTTAATTTAATTATTCCTGATTTGAGAGGATACGGAGACTCAGAAAAAGCTCGTACCGGGTTTGATAAAAAAACCATGTCGAGAGATATTGCCTGTCTAGCCAGTGAGTTAGGCCACGAAAAATTTTATGTCATGGGTCATGACCGAGGCGCTCGAGTTGCTCATCGTTTAGCACTTGATTTTTCAGAGCGGGTTGAAAAACTGGCTGTTTTGGATGTCGTGCCAACCCACACTGTTTTCAGTCAGATGGGGCGAGAGTTAGCTACCGCCTATTGGCATTGGTTTTATTTTCAAGCGCCAGATCTTCCGGAAATTATGATCAGAAACAGTGCGGAACCGTTTCTGCAGACAATATTTCAGTCTCTCAGTTGGAGAACAGATGCGATCGATGATGCCTTATTTGCGGAGTATCTCCGAGCCTTCACTTTGCCTGGAACCATTCGTTGTAGTTTGGAGGATTATCGAGCAGCAGCAACGATCGATTATGAAGATGACGAAAAAGAGCTAGGAACTAAACTTTCCTGTCCGGTCTATACAATATGGGGCCAATTTGGCAAGCTGGACTCGTTGTTCAATGTTGTGGATACCTGGAAAGAAAAAGCTGATGACGTAATAGGTAAATCGCTGCCTTGTGGGCATTTTATTCCTGAGGAGGCTCCCGAAGAGTTGTTACAGGAGGTCGTACCATTCTTCCTTGGCTAGCTGTTGTGATTTGGTGTTCTGATTAGAATTTAATGAGGAAAGTATGACTACTAAATATTTTGTTATGGGTCTTCTGGGTGTTCTTTTTGGATTGAGTTTTGGAGTACATGCAGACGAGCCTTCCCGCCCACGAGCAGATACCTTCACGGACCTCGACTCCAATAAGGATATGCTTGACCCATATAACCTGGGCTTACTTGTGGAGCGCGGGGACGTGAAAGCGATGAATAACGTCGGATTGTTGTGGGCTACAGGATACAACGGAAAGCAAAGTTTTGAAGAAGCTGTGAAGTGGTGGACTGAGGCAGCTAAGCGAGGGTACCTCCTTGCGATGAATAATCTTGGTCTCGCATACGCTAATGGGCAGGGAGTTAAAAAAGATATCAAGCAGGCTTTTGATTGGTGGCTTAAGGCGGCAATAGGAGGTAGCGCCTGGGCGATGAACTCGGTTGGTGATTGCTATGAGACTGGAGATGGCGTTACGCAAGACTATATTTTGGCGATGACTTGGTATAAAACCGCAGCGGATGCCGGAGACCCGCTTGCTCATTACAATGTTGGAGCGCTTTATCAAAATGGTCGGGGGTTAGATAAAAATTTTGAATCCGCACACCAGTGGTTTTTGGCCGGCTCGGAGCTGGGAGATCCCTACTCAATGTTGTCTTTGTGTGGGTTGTATCGCGATGGTTTGGGTACTACAAAAAATCTTGTTGAGGCCTTGGCTTGGTGTCAGATTTCGAGCGTCAGGCTAGATCCTCAAGATGGGGATAGTCTTCATCTTGCTGAGAGGGAAACTCGTTCTATCGAGAGTGAGTTAACGGATGAGCAACGAACGGAGGCCGCGAGTCGTTTGGAATTCATGAAAAAGTTTACAGCACCTCAAGAGCCTCAGAAGAGTTTGGATGAAGGCGAGTCACGCATCTAGTGTTAAGACCGTAAACATCTTGTGGTAGCCATGTTGTATCGATGGCTTCTCGTCTGGGTGCTGACGGGCTTGTCTTTAATTGGTTGCGTGTTCTCTACTTTGGTGGTGGCACAGGAGGCGACTTCTAACAATCCGAGTGTATACAGTAATCATCCTTCCGATGGCGGTCGAAATCTGAGTCAAATATTAGGCGAAACGCACCACATACCGATGGAAAAGCTTTTGCCGTATCTCCTTGTGGCGCTTGATCAAATCACCAAATATCGGATACCTGATACGCCTCCTTTAATAAGAAAGGTACCGGGCTCTTTGGTGCAGCAATATGCGTGCCAGAAGCCATGCGGCGCTCTTGCGGTTTATCGGACGGGTGAAGGCGTTTATCTTGATGAATCAATGGAGCCTGAGACGAATGTCTTCGCACGTTCGGTGTTATTTCATGAACTTGTTCACTATGTGCAGGATATGGATAAAGAGCTGGTCGACATTAAGGAGTGTGAACGTTGGTACCGACGTGAGCAGGAAGCTTATGCGCTTCAAAAACGTTTCTTAGAAATTGTTGGTAGCCTAATAAGAGTGGCTTACACTCAAGGCCAAGCCTGTGATCCTGATAGGGACGAATAGCTTGTGGTGTCTTTGCCGCAACCTCTGAGGCATTGAGTTGGCTCAGCTTTAGCAATCCTCAGCATGTCGTGGTTGTTCGCCTCATCCTGACTTTCGTCAATTTTTTTGGGAAAGGATTTTCTGTTAAGGTAAATCTTTACTGAATCTTATGATGAATCCATATGCGCAATAAGCACCTGACACCATTCACACTTTCGGTCCCGGATGAGGTTTTAGTTGACTTGAGGCGGCGATTGGAGAATACGCGCTGGCCAGATGAAATTCCCGATAACAATTGGGCTTACGGGACGGATTTGGGATATTTAAAAGACCTTTGTGCGTACTGGGTGAATGAATATGACTGGCGAACACATGAGAGGGTCATCAATCGGTTTAAACAATACAAGGCTAAGGTCGCTGGTATCGACTTGCACTTCATATACGAGGAGGGTAAAGGGGCAAACCCCTTGCCATTACTGCTGTCGCACGGTTGGCCAGGGTCTGTGTATGAGTTCCATAAGATACTGCCGATGCTCACTGACCCTTTGTCTCATGGCGGATCTGCCGATGATTCCTTCACTGTTATCGCACCGTCTTTACCCGGTTATACGTTTTCTTACCAACCGGGCCAAGCTCGTTTTTCAGTAGAGCAGATTGCCGATGCGTTTGCCGAGCTGATGACTAAAGTCTTGGGTTTTGACTCTTTCGTTGCACAAGGAGGAGATTGGGGGGGCTTTGTGACCTCGCGTATGGGTTTTGTTTACCCCGAATTGTTAAAGGCGATACACCTAAATTTTCTTGCGGTTCGAAGAGATCCAAGCATTGTTGAGAACCCTTCGGCGGAAGAGGCTGATTTCTTAAAGCAGCTGAATAAGTTTTTGAAAGACGAAACTGGATATCAATGGATTCAGGGTACTAAGCCACAAACATTGGCTTATGGTTTGACTGATTCTCCGGTGGGTTTAGCGGCTTGGTTGGTAGAAAAATTTCATACTTGGACTGATCATCGGGGTGACCTAGATGGTTATTTTGGTCGTGACACAATGCTCACTGACATCATGCTCTACTGGATTACGGGCGCTATCGGTTCTTCGTTTTGGCCTTATTACGCCAGAATGCACAGTCCATGGCCGATCCCAATCGGTAAAACTGTTGATGTCCCGATGGGGTACATTCAATTCCCAAAAGAGCTTCTCTCCCCTCCGCGATCAGTTGCAGATTTGTTTTATTCTGATATTCAAAGTTGGACCAATTGCGATAAGGGTGGACATTTCGCAGCCTTAGAGCAACCAGATTTGTTAGTAGAGGATATGCGTCAATTTTTCAGGGCTTTCCGTTAGGAGAGTCCTGCAGGCATAAGTAATGTGCAACTTTCTTTATTGTTGGTCAGTGTGCTAGGATAAAGATGAACAATATAAAAAAAACAGGGCTATAACAACTTTAAGTTTTAAAAAAAATACAATACTTTTGGGGGAGAACCAATGAGAGTAAGTAATCGTTTGTCCGGTCTTTTGGCGCTTGTAATCGTACTCGCAATGAGTGGTTGTGGTGGCAGCGATGGAGATTCAGCTGAGTCCTCAAAAGCACAGCAAAAAGTCAAACTGAATATGGCTAGTGCGTTCCCAGGCTCTCTTGAACTCATTGGTGAGAGTGGAAAACGTGTATCAAAAACCATTGAGGAAATTTCTGCGGGGACTTTAGACATTAAGTTTTTTGAGCCGGGAGCGCTGGTTCCCCCGCTGGAGGCGATTCCAGCGGCGTCGAAAGGCTCTGTCGATGTCGCGTGGTCAACTTCCGGATTTTATGCGGGTAATGATTTAGCGTTTAGTTTTTTTACATCAGTCCCCTTTGGCGCCGCTGCCGATGAACTTATCGCTTGGCTTGATTATGGTGGCGGAAATGAGCTCGCTGATGAAATGTACGCGAAACACAACATAAAAGCGGTACTTTGTATGGCGACCCCACCAGAGGCTTCGGGTTGGTTCAAGGAAGAAATCAAGTCCCTAGATGATCTAAAGGGTTTGAAGATGCGCTTCTTCGGTTTAGGTGCCAAAGTGATGGATAAACTAGGTGTCTCGACACAGTTGATTGCGGGCGGCGAAATATTTCAGGCGCTGCAGTTAGGCACTATTGATGCAACCGAGTTCTCAGTACCTACAGTAGATGAGAGTTCGAACTTTTATCAAGTTGTGAAACATTATTATTTTCCTGGTTGGCACCAAGCCACAGCAGCTGGACACTTATTTTTCAACATGGATGTATGGAATTCTCTCTCCCCCTATCATAAACGGGTTGTAGAGGTTGCCTGTGGTGAAAATGTCAAACATATGATTGCAGAGGGGGAGGCTACTCAGGCGCCTGCACTCCGCAGAATGGTGGAAAAACATGGCGTCAAAATACATTATTGGAAACCTGAGTTTTTGGCAGCTTTTAAGGGTGCGTGGGATGAAGTTGTTAAAGAGGAGTCCGCAAAGAATCCAAATTTCAAAAAAGTACATGATTCCTACACAAAGTTTAGAGAGGAGTACAAACTTTGGGGTGAAAATGGTTATATGAAATAGCCCTTAGCTGGACAGGCGCTCTTTAGTATGGAGCCTCATGTTGCGGTCGAGAGGCTGGATCGCAATAAGGTATAAACAATTAGTGGTTTATTTGGTGTTAGTGGATCTTGTTTTAAAGTCTTGGAAATGATACTCGCAGCCAAAATATGACATTCGGTGTATGAGGAGGAGTTTATGATTAAGTTTAGAGCTGTTTTGGCTTTGGGTCTAGTTGGCTTGTTTGTTTTGGCTGGCTGTGGTGGAGATGGAGATGGGGTAGTTAACACTACTAGTAAAGGTGGTGAGGGATCAAAAAAAGTTAATTTAAAGATGGCAAGTGCATTCGTGGGTTCGTTACCACTATTGGGCGTTGCAGCTGTTGATTGGACGAAAAAAGTTGATAGCGTGTCTGGCGGCACGTTGGACATAGATTTTTTTGAACCTAATGCGTTAGTTCCAGGTTTAGAGGCTATACCAGCGGCGTCTAAAGGGTCAGTCGACATGGCGTGGGCTAGTTCCGGATATTTCCAGGGAATTAATACCGTGTTCAGCATGTTTACGACGCTACCGTTTGGAGCCAATGCGACTGAGTTTTTGGCCTGGTATTACTACGGAGATGGTTCTAAGTTCGCCGATGAACTGTATGGCGCACACAACATTAAGTACATACCGTGCCATATGATTCCACCGGAGGCCTCCGGATGGTTTAAAAAGGAGATTAAGAATCTAAACGACCTTAAAGGCCTTAAGATGAGGTTCTTTGGATTGGGCGCGAAGGTTATGGAGAAGCTTGGCGTTTCTACACAGCTCTTAGCCGGTGGTGAAATCTACCAAGCGTTGCAGTTGGGTACGATTGATGCAACTGAATTTGCTATGCCATCCGTTGACCAGGGCATGGGTCTTTATCAAGTGGCAAAACATTACTATTTCCCAGGCTGGCATCAACCGGCATCTTTTAATGGAGTGTTTATTAATCTCCCCGTCTGGAATAGTCTATCTAAGCAACATCAAGCGATAATTGAGGTCTCGTGTGGGGACACTATACGTGATGGTTTAGCCCTTGGGGAATTCTCTCAGCCAGCGGCAATAGATAAAATGGTTAAGCAAGGGGTTAAAGTGCATTATTGGAAACCTGAGTTTTTGGCAGCTTTTAAGGGTGCGTGGGATGAAGTTGCAGCAGAAGAGAGCGCGGTGAATCCTGAGTTTAAACGGGTATATGAAAATTACGTGGCATTTCGTAAACAGTTTGCTACTTGGCGAGACCTTGGATATCTCAAATAAGAGGTGGGAGGCTGAGTAGACGAACTCAGTTCCACTGTTCAAATTGGTTTTTCAATATTGTGTGGTGATTTATGAAATCTATGCTGGATGTCAGTGACCGTATCGATAAAGTGCTTGACCGTGTTGCAAACGCCTCGGGATGGCTATTTGTTCTTACAACTATCGTGATTGCTTTTGATGTTTTGACACGAAAAATTGGTTATCAAATACCTGGAGTAGGCTCTACCAAGTTACAAGAACTCGAATGGCACTTGCATACTGCGTTATTCGCGTTATGGCTTGGGGCGGCCTATATACACAATTCACATGTTCGTATCGATATTGCATACATAAATGCAAAACCAAGAACGCTTGTTATTGCGGAGTTTATAGGATGCTTATGCTTCGCGATTCCCTATTGCTTACTCGCAATATATTTTAGTGCTGATTATACTTGGGAAGCGTGGGTTGATAATGAGGGTTCATCGTCTTCGAATGGTTTACCTTTTAGGTGGATACCAAAGGGCTGCCTGACTTTGGGATTAATTTTGCTTTTTGCTGGCGTTATTTCGGTTTTGATGCGTTCGATAGTTTATTTGTTTGGTGATGCAAGTCTGCGTGAGCGAGCAACACCAGCCTTGATTGTCAAGCAAATGGAGGCTTCATCATGAGTTGGTTTGCACATCATATTTCTTTGTTTTTATTCCTCGTTTTAGCAGTCGCGCTATTTTGCGGTTTTCCAGTAGCATTTGTACTTGGCGGTGTAGCAATGTTGTTTGGTGGGATTGGCATATTGCTCGACATTTTTCATCCGATACAATTTTTTAACATGATGCCACGTATCTGGGGGACAGCCGCAGCGAACCCGATTATTGTTGCAGTACCTATGTTTATTTTCATGGGCACCATGCTAGAGCGAAGTGGTGTAGCAAAGGAATTGTTGTCGATACTTCAAATTTTGACCAGACGGATTCCTGGTGGTTTGGCGATGTCAGTCACATTGATGGGCACGATTATGGCAGCAACAACTGGAATCGTAGGCGCGTCTGTTGTCATGCTGACGCTGATTGCATTACCGACAATGATGGAGCGTGGATATTCTAAGGAATTGGCAACTGGTACGATCGCTTCCGCTGGAACCCTTGGAATTTTAATTCCG
The DNA here is from genome assembly GCA_027624715.1 of Pseudomonadota bacterium. Lineage (NCBI taxonomy): Bacteria > Pseudomonadati > Pseudomonadota > Pseudomonadota bacterium. The sequence goes on along the minus strand of JAQBTV010000004.1, from coordinate 131,208 downwards.
CCCTCAATCATGCTGGTGATTATGGGTGACCTGTTGTCTGTCTCAGTGGGAGCCTTATTCGCGGCAGCTATCGTGCCAGGATTTTTACTTGCGGTCCTTTATCTTGTTTATATAGGCTATGTTAGTTTTAAACATCCTGACAGAGCGCCACCATTGCCAGATGACATCGGGCCTGATTCTAATGCCGAGTTAATTGTTCTAGTTGCTAAGAGTTTTTTTCCGCCGTTATTGCTCATCACTTTAGTTTTAGGGTCTATTTTTGGTGGGTGGGCAACACCAACGGAAGCTGCAGGTATTGGTTGTATTGGTGCCATATTCCTCGCTTGGATGAATAAGAAACTCAGTATGCAGACCATGAGAGGCGTTATTCGTCTAGCAGGATTAACGAACGCGATGGTCTTCTTTATATTTTTTGGAGCGCAGTTATTCAGTTATGTGTTTCGGGCGCTTGGTGGAGATGATCTGATTGTCGAACTCCTGGGTGTCATCGGTATTGATACAGGATGGGAAATTTTGATATTCATGTTATTACTAACGTTTTTACTCGGGTTCTTTTTTGACTGGATTGAAATCTGCTTAATCGTATTGCCCGTTTTTGCGCCAATACTTCAACTGGTTGACTTTGGCCCACATATTGGGGAAGGCGGACCGATCGTATTCCTTGTTTGGTTCTGTGTGATGTTATCAGTGAATCTGCAAACGTCATTCTTGACACCACCTTTTGGCTTTGCGCTCTTCTACATGAAGGGTACTGTCCCGCCGTCGATTAATATGGGGCATATTTACCGAGGAATAATTCCTTTTGTGTTGCTACAAATATCGGGACTTGCTTTAATAATTTCGTTCCCCGAGCTGGTGCTTTGGTTACCGAGGGCCGCTGGATTCTTAATGTAGTCTCGTGCGGGAGCTTAACCACTCCCGTACGTCACTGAGTGCTTTTTGAAGGTTCGAGAGGCTATGTCGTCTCAATTAGTTCTAGCTCTGTCTCGCTGTCTTCTTAATGCTTTGCTTCCTCAAAATATTGTTGTTGTGGCTGGTTTCGATCCCGACGCTAAAGGTGGTCGTATGGTCTTCGAGTAACATAAAGCTGGTGAGTTTTCTGGTTAGGTAAAGAATTGGCGATGGGCGACAGCGATTTGAGTTATCGTGCCGATTTTTTTTGAGGCGAGTTTTATGTCTGGATATTACAACTTAGACGACACAGATTTGGGCAGAAATATTTATTTTCAACCATTGGCTGGGTTCGGTGTGCGGTTAGGCAGTGATTCTACCTCCTCAATGAGTGTCGATCATTTGTCTAGTGGTGGTTTAACAACCAGTAATCTGGGCTCGCAGCTAGTCACGGTTCGTTATACTTAGGCCTATTAGTCTTAGGAAATTGGCTTCTTTCATAGAGCCTTAAAAGGTTAAGTACAATTCGGCCGATGGGGCACCATTTAAAAAAATAAAGTGAATTTTAAACATATCGTAATTATCGGGGCGGGTACCATGGGTACCGACCTAGCCGTCAAGCTGTCGGCTTCAGGAGCCCGCGTCACTGTTGTCGGTCGACCCGGTGGGCGTGCAGAGACTTTTAGTGATCGTGCGCTCAGTGCAGCTCGGGATTTGGGTGTGTCGCTCGAGAGTCTAGAGTTGCAGTTGATATCAAACTTGGTGTCTGTAGCTTGGTCTTCAGCTGATCTCATTATTGAGAATGTCACTGAGGACCTAGCGATTAAACAGAGCATATTCAAACAGGTAGTTGCCCTGGCGAATGCGGAAGCCATCATTACGAGCAACTCATCCACGTTCGGCATCTCATTGATTGCGAATGGCTTAGGTCAACAGAGTCGTTTTTTTGGGCTACATTTTTTTATGCCTGCACATTTAGTACCACTAGTTGAGGTTGTCATGTCTGCAAACTCTGATTTAGCGATAGCTGAAGAAATAAAATTGTATTTGTCTTCTCGTGATTTTGTTCCAGTTATTGTTCGTAAAGATGTGCCAGGATTTTTGGCAAATCGTATTCAAGCGGCCTTGATGAGAGAGGTATGGCATATATTAGAGCGTGGCATTGCTACGCCTGAAGATGTAGATAAGGCAGTTATGTACGGGTTTGGATGTCGCTTTCTTGCCGCAGGGCCAGTCATGCAAAAAGAAATTTCAGGGTTAGATGTTACGTATTCAGTCAATACGAACTTATTCCCAGACTTGAGTAATGCAGATAAGCCACCGTCATTTTTAGCAGATAAAGTTAAGCGCGGTGAGATTGGCATGAAATCTGAGGTAGGGTTTTGGACTTGGAATCAAAAGTCGATTCGTGAAGCTCGTGATCGATATATGCAAAGACTAAAAGCTGCGATTAAGATACTTTCAGATAATTAATAAAGATCGATATTCTTGTGAAACAAAAGCTCATCAATTAGACAATGCTAGAATGCTGACTCAAAAATCTCTATTCCATTAATGAAGATTAAACTAAATCTGGATCAGAAACTGATGAGTGATGGCCACGGTATTAATGAGCTGAGACTAATTTTGAGGGAGTCTAAGACTATTGCAGTTGTTGGACTTTCAGCAAATTGGTACCGGCCTAGCTACTTTGCGGCGAAATATATGCAAGAACATGGGTACAAAATAATTCCTGTCAATCCTGCATACGAGGGGCAAGAGGTTCTTGGCGAACGTTGTTATGCATCGCTTAGTGATATTGACGGATCGGTTGATATAGTTGACTGTTTTAGAAAAAGCGAGGATATAGAGCCAATCGCTGAACAGGCGGTCGCTATTGGAGCTAAAGTGCTTTGGTTGCAGCTTGGGGTGAGGAATGAAGAAGCGAGTCGAATCGCAGAAAAAGCTGGCATGACCTATGTACATGATCGTTGTGTCAAGATTGAGCACGGCAGATTATTTGGAGGTTTAAATTGGGTGGGTGTTAATACTAAGGTGATCTCCTCTAAGCGACCTAGATGGTTACCTTAAAGAATGAGGAAGATTAGATAATGGCGGACCGAGAGTATGGGGTTGGAACCCTTTGTTTGCATGCAGGCCAAATTCCAGATGCGGTGACTGGGTCAAGGGCCGCCCCGATATATCAAACTACGTCTTACGTTTTTGATTCTGCGGAGCACGCGGCTAGCTTATTTAATTTACAAACATTTGGGAATGTTTATTCCAGATTATCCAATCCAACCGTGTCGGTTCTAGAAGAACGTGTGGCCGCACTTGAGGGTGGAAGAGCTGCACTTGCGGTGAGCTCTGGGCAGGCAGCACAAATGTGCGCGATTCTGACGCTACTTGGCGAGGGAGACGAATTGGTCTCTGCGAGTACCTTATACGGTGGAACATATTCGCAATTTGATGTTACGTTTAGGCGTTTTGGTATTAATACGATTTTTGTTGATCCCAGCGACCCGCAAAATTTTAAGGCGGCGATCAATCCTAAAACTAAAGCGATTTATGCGGAGACGATGGGGAACCCTCAGATCAATGTTCTCGATATTAGTGCGGTAGCAGATATCGCGCATGAGGCTGGAATACCTTTAGTTATCGACAATACGTTTGCGTCGCCTTATTTGTGCCAACCAATTAAGCATGGAGCAGATATTGTTGTGCAATCTGCCACAAAATTTATTGGAGGTCATGGTACGACAATGGGTGGTGTGATTGTGGAGTCTGGAAATTTCCCTTGGGATAATGGTAATTTCCCTTCGATTACAGAGCCATCTAAGGGGTACCATGGTGTTCGTTTCTACGAAACCTTTGGTGATTTTGGATTCACGATGAAGGCTCGAATGGAAACTTTAAGAACGCTCGGTCCCTCTCTGTCGCCTTTAAGCGCATGGCTTCTTTTACAGGGTCTAGAGACGCTACATGTGCGTATGGATCGTCACGTCTCCAATGCCCTTGCGGTGGCGAACTTCCTAGAGTCTCACGGTAGTGTTTCTTGGGTTAATTTTCCAGGTTTGGCTTCAAGCCCTTATGCCTCGCTTGGTAAAAAATATATGCCTAAAGGTTGTGGATCGATTATGACGTTTGGTATTAAAGGTGGTCTTAAGGCTGGTGAGCAATTCATTGAGGCACTTGAGTTTGTCTCTCATCTAGCCAATGTAGGTGATGCAAAGTCGCTTGTGATTCATCCTGCGTCAACGACGCACAGGCAATTGTCTGAGGAAGATCAACTGAAGGCAGGCATATTTCCAGACATGATTCGTCTATCGGTTGGCATTGAAGATATAGATGATGTCCTCTGGGATCTTGATCAAGCTTTACGCAAATCTACCGCTGTATCTTGATTTTTGAGCGCGTCAGCAATGCCGCTGTGGCGTTAATCTAGGGGCTTTTATTTACTCCGAATTGCATGCATGTCTTTATTCTTAGCCTCTTTGTTGGTTACTTTAGCGGTTCAAATTCAGGCTTCTTTAGTTGTTTTTACACCGCCAATCTTGGCGCCCGTTGCTCAGGGAGATGTTGGCGTCAATGCGGCATCGGTCGGTCTTGTAACTGCTCTGATCTACCTGTCATCTGTTCCATCTGCCCTATTTTCTGGTGTATTGATTAACCGTCTTGGTGCTATCCGAGTGAGTCAGTTGTGTGTGTTGTTCGCGTCTATAGGCATCGCCTTAATGTCAACGGGGGATGTTTTAATCATTGCTTTGGGCGCTCTTGTTGTTGGGTTAGGTTACGGCTCGGTAACGCCTTCGTCGTCAACCATACTCGCTGATCAAGCTCCAAATAATATGCGCTCTTTGATTTTTTCAATCAAGCAGTCAGGGGTGCCAATCGGCGGGGCGATTGCGGGGGCTCTCGTGCCATATTTAATGTATCGGTTTGGCTGGAGAGAGACCTCAATCATTATTGGTTTGATCGGTTTTGCGGTTATCTTATTCGCCCAACTCATACAGAAAAAGGTCGATTGCCAATCCCTTAGTACCTTGCATGAGGTGCAATCACTGAGCTTTCATGAGTCGTTGCGTCTTGTGTTTTCGCATACCAAGTTGCGAGAGCTGGCCATATCGTCGTTTGCATTTTCTGGCATGCAGATGAGCCTGGGTTCGTATCTGGTTGTCATGTTAACGGAGAAGGCTTTACTTACAGTCTCTGTTGCTGGATCGGCCCTTTCAATTGCAATGATCGCTGGTATTTTTGGGCGTTTGTTTTGGGGTGTGCTCGCTGATTATGGTGTCTCACCGCGTTCAGTCTTGGGTTTTCTTGGGCTGTTAATGGGCGTTTCAGCAGGCACTATGTGTTTCGTGCATGCATCATTTCCGATAACCTTTATTTATATTTTTTCTTTTTTCTTTGGTGCCTCTGCTGTCGGATGGAATGGGGTTTATCTGGCTGAGGTCGCTCGAATCGCTCCAGCGGGTCAAGCTGGAACAGCAACTGGAGCATCCCTCGCAATGACCTATTCTGGGGTTGTATTGTTGCCAACGTTATTTTGGCTCATCTATTTGGTTACAGAGAGTTATGTATGGGGATTTTTAGCCTTAGGTTTTATTACTGTGTGGCGCGGTTTATCATTTTTCAGAAAGACCGAGTCATAATAGGTGCACTAAAAAGTTGATTCAGGTAATGAACGATTCAATGGCCCAAGCAAATTTTTTCGGCTGCGCGTGATGCATCATGTGAGACGATTCAGTAATGGTCTCCTCCCTTAGATTTTGGTAGTTTGATCGATACTCATCGATTGTTGCGTAATCATTTTTCATGAAGCGACAAAGCCAACCGCTATCGCTGTGTAACCAAAGTGTGGGGCAGGAAATATGCTTCCAAAAATAAGACGCCTCGACTGACCGATAGATTATCGGGTTGACCATCTTATGCTTAGGGTCCGCTCGGAGGTTGAATTCGCCATTGGGTTGTTGAGCAGACCATTGCTCTGCTAGAAATAATGCCTGCTCCTCTGTTAGCGCAGGGGTGTTTTTGATGAGCCTTTGAGCTACTTCTTCGAGCGAATTGTAAGGCTTCAGGGATGGGCTTTTTTCCTTTTGCTCAAGCCATCTTTTGAGCCGATTAGGGGCTTCGCTTGCATCCCGAGGGGGCATGCCAAAACCTTCGGCCAAGATTAGTTTTTGTACTTTCTCTGGGTAAACGCCTGTGTAAAAGCCAGCAATATTTCCGCCCATGCTATGTCCAACCAGATTAATTTCTGCATCCGGTGAAAATATATTGATGATTCCTGATAGATCGGCAACATAATCTGGGAACCAATAACCTTGTGGGGCCCACTCGCTGAGCCCAAAACCTCTCCAGTCCGGAGCGATGACAAACCAGTCTTTAGTGAATTCATCTACTGTGAATTGAAAGGAGGCGGACATATCCATCCATCCGTGCATCAGATATAGGTGCTTAGATTTTGGATCGCCCCAGGTTCTAATATGATATTGCAGCCCGTTTATATCTGAAAAGTGGCTTTTTGATGCTGAGTGCAATGGTCTGCCTTCTTTAATTATGAATATTCGAAAGGGTGCTTTTCAATCTTTGGATATCATACCGATACACATCGTACAATAATGGCATGAGCATTTCTCAATTTATACATTTAAGAACGCACAGCGAATACTCGATTACTCAGGGTATGGTTCGTATACCTGAGTTATGCGACCGCGCTCTTGAGTATGGTATGCCTTCGGTTGCACTTACTGACCTTGATAACTTATTTGGGGTCGTTAAGTTTTATCGTGCAGCAAGAAAGCGGGGCCTCAAACCAATAGTAGGCTGTGATGTGTCGGTACTGACGCCGACCGGTAAAGCCCCTATGCGCTTATTGCTTTTGGTTCAGAACACTGAGGGATATTTGAGACTGAGTCGTTGGTTAACGCGTGCATATGTTGGTAGCGATAGGGGAGCTCGGGTGGCTATTCATAGTGAATGGATTGAAGCCGAAGGTTCCAAGGGGCTAATTGCCCTATCGGGTTGGAGGCAGGGAGATGTTGAACGGTCACTAATGGACGGCGATATTCATGAGGCTACTGAAAAGCTTAAGTATTGGGGCGCTTTGTTTGATGGGCGTTTTTATCTCGAAATACAACGGTCAAATGGCGAGATTAGAGGCTCATTGGAGACGGCCGTAATGCGTCTCGCAAAACAAGAAAATATTCCGGTGGTGGCGACTCATCCTGTGGAGTTTTTGGTGCAAACAGAATTCATGGCTCATGAAGTCCGATACTGTATTGCGGAGGGGTTTTTGCTTGCTGACCAGAATAGACGGAGCCCCTTCAATGAGGAGCAGTATTTTAAATCTGCGGTGCAGATGTGTGAGCTCTTTTCGGATTTGCCGGGCGCAATTGAAAACGCTTTAGAAATTGCTCAGCGATGTTCTTTGGAGTTTGATTTAGGCAATCCGCAACTGCCTAATTTCCCTACGCCTTCTGGGGTGTCGCTTGAACAGTTTTTGGAGGCTCAAGCTTCTGATGGTCTTGATAAGCGCATGAGGCGTATTCGTAGTGGTGACATTGAAGAGGCGATTGTTACTAAAGGGTATCGAGATAGATTGAAGTTTGAGATTGACACGATCGTAAATATGGGTTTCGCAGGATACTTCTTGATCGTTGCTGATTTCATTAACTGGGCCAAGAATAACGATGTGCCTGTTGGCCCCGGTAGAGGATCTGGCGCTGGATCCTTGGTTGCGTTCTCACTTGGTATTACTGATTTAGATCCTATTCAATATAACCTGCTCTTTGAGCGTTTCTTAAATCCAGAGCGGGTGTCAATGCCAGATTTTGATATTGATTTTTGTCAAGATGGACGAGATCGTGTCATTGACTATGTACGCGAAAAATATGGGTCAGAATCGGTGTCACAAATTGTGACGTTCGGAACAATGGCAGCAAAGGCTGTTGTGAGAGATGTGGCTCGAGTTATGGATTGGAGTTATGGCCGGGCTGACGAACTTGCAAAGTTAATCCCCTTTCAGCCAGGGCAACTCATCACGTTGGATCTCGCGAGGGAAATGGAGCCTCGTTTCAAAGAAAGAGAGGACTCGGATGAAGAGACTCGAGAGCTTCTTGCGTTAGCGAGGCAGTTGGAGGGCATCACCCGAAACGTTGGGATGCACGCTGGAGGTGTTTTGATTGCGCCTTCAGCACTTAGCGATTTCTGCCCGCTGTATTCGGCCGATGGTTCTCATAGCGTTATTTCTCAGCTGGACAAAGATGATGTTGAACATATCGGTCTGGTTAAGTTTGATTTTCTTGGTCTAACCACGCTAACAGTCATTGATTGGACTTTAAAATTTATCAAGAGATTAGATCCTGATAAGATCATTGATTTGGCTGAAATACCGCTTGATGATTTAGAGACGTATCGTATTTTTTCAAGTGGAAATAGTGCCGCCGTTTTTCAGTTTGAATCGCGAGGGATGACAGATTTAATTGAAAGGGCGCAGCCAGATCGCTTTGAGGATATTGTCGCGTTAGTGGCGCTCTTTAGGCCAGGTCCGATGGATCTGATTCCGGATTTCGTTGAGAGAAAACATGGCCGCCAACAGGTTAATTTCCCTGATGAGCGTGTCAAAGCCATTTTGGATGAGACCTATGGAATTATGGTTTACCAAGAGCAAGTAATGCAAATGGCCCAAATCATCGGAGGGTATTCACTTGGCGGAGCTGATCTTTTACGTCGTGCCATGGGTAAGAAAAAACCAGAAGAGATGGCGCAGCATCGTCAATTATTTTTGGAAGGGTCGAAGAGGAATGGATTGAGTGAGACTAAGTCAAATGAAATCTTTGATTTGATGGAAAAGTTTGCCGGGTATGGGTTCAATAAATCGCATGCGGCGGCGTACGCGTTAATAGCGTATCAAACGGCTTGGTTTAAATGTCACTATATTTCCGCGTTTATGGCGGCGAATATGTCTGCTTCGATGGACGATACTGATCGAATCCAACATTTGTTTGCAGACTGTATTAAAAATAATTTAACACTTTTGCCGCCGGATATTTATGAGTCAGAGTATCGATTTGTACCGGTATCAGACACGCAGATACGATACGGTCTAGGCGGAATTAGGGGGACAGGAGAGGCGGCTATTGAACATATCCTCCATATTCGAGCAAATGGTGCATTTGAGAGTTTCTTTGATTTTTGTTGCCGCGTGGATAGGCGCGTCGTTAATAAACGTAGCGTTGAGTCTTTAATAAGGGCTGGTGCGTTTGATAGCTTGGATGCTAATCGTGCCAAGTTGCTAGCTTCAGTGCACTCTGCCATAGCAGCAGCCGAGCAACAAGATAGAGATCTTTCTCAGGTGAGTTTGTTTGATGACGACATCAAGTCTGTGGGTGAGGCTGCAATGACTGAGGCGCGCCATTGGGCTGATTATGAGCAACTTCAGAACGAGAAAGTGGCCTTAGGTTTTTATTACAGCGGTCATCCCTTTAAGAGTTTTGAGCAAGAATTATCGTTAGTCGTGTCCAGTCGCCTCAATGCGATTTCTGTTCCGGTTCCAGGTGAAGGTGTCCGTCAAATGTTGCTAGCTGGGATTGTTGATTCGACCCGCATACAAAAGACCAACAATGGACGAATGATGGTTGTAACTATCTCGGATGGTTATGGTTCTGAAGAAGTTGTGCTTTATGATGAGTTCTTGGATCGATTCAGAGATCTTGTAAAAGAAGATGCAATCGTCGTTTTTGAGGCTAAGATTCGTTCCTATCGTCGAGGATCGGAGTTGAATGAGGCATCTATTTTTTCTAGAATTGCGGCAGAAAACGTTTTCAGTTTGGCGGCTGTACGAGAGCGGTTTGGTAAAATTCTGAAGTTGCGTATGAATCGAGGGGCTGATGCAGAACAACTTAAAACAATTCTCGCTCAGTATCGTGACGGTCCTATTCCGGTAAGAGTCTTGTATCAAGGTCCGAGTGGTGAGGCTGAAATTGATCTGGGAGAAGAATGGCGTGTTCGCCCAGAAGACTCGTTGTTTAGTGAGTTGAGTGAATGGCTGAGTCCAGAGGCTGTCAGTCTTACGTATTAGAGCGCTGCGGCTTATTTAACCCGCATACCCGGAACCGCACCTGATTCCGGGGAAATTAAAAAAATCCCTGAATCTTCCCCGCTGGCTGCTAGGACCATACCTTGAGATTCACCAAAACGCATTTTTCTAGCCTTTAAGTTTGCAACCACAACGACAAGCTTTTGCTTAAGGTCTTCTGGGTTGTATGCTGATTTGATTCCCGCGAATACTTGTCTTTGTTCTGTGCCAAGGTCAATTTGCAGACGTACTAATTTATCTGCGCCCTCAACATGTTCAGCTTCGATAATTCTTCCGACCCGGAGGTCTATGTTGTTAAATGCATCAATCGTAATCTCATTAGGTGCTTTATTTTCGGCTTCTTTTGTATTGTCATCAGTCATTTTATTTTTGTTTCTCTTCGTCGGTTTAGATGCGGCGTCAACAGGCTTCTGAATATTTACGGCTATTAATTTGTCAATCAGCTTGGGGTCGATGCGAGCTATTAAATGGTTATAAGCGTTGATGTGGTGTTTTGGAGGGAGACTTCTCTCGCTATCGGGCCACTGAAGTTCCTTGATATTGAGAAAGTCTTCGACTGCAGTTGCGACCTTCGGTAGCACAGGTTTCAGATACACAGTGAGTATTTTGAACAAATTAACGGCTACTGAGCATACCTCTTGAAGCTCTTTGGAATCAGATTCTGATTTGGCTAACTCCCAGGGTTTTTTTGCATCAATATAACTATTTGCCCGGTCCGCAAGCGACATAATCTCTCTAAGGCCCTTGCTGTATTCTCGCGCTTCATACGCATCAGAAATATTTTTCGATCGGCTGAAAAAATATTGTAATAGGTCGTGCTGATCCAGCGAAACGTCGCTTAAGTGCCCATCAAATTTTTTAGCGAGGAAGTTCGCTGCACGGCTAGCAATATTGATGTACTTGCCGACTAAATCACTGTTAACGCGCGCCATGAAATCAGTCAGATTAAGATCAATATCTTCCATTGAGGCGTTTAGCTTGGCCGCGTAATAATAACGGAGCCATTCCGGTTCGAGTCCGCTCTCTAAGAAGCTCCTCGCAGTAATGAATGTGCCGCGAGATTTAGACATTTTTTGTCCGTTTACGGTCAAGAATCCATGTGCATATATCTTCGTCGGAGTCCTGAATCCGGAGAACTCGAGTACGGCTGGAAAAAAAAGCGCATGGAAGTAAAGAATATCTTTGCCGATGAAGTGTATAAGCTCTGTGTCCCCTCCTGGTTTAAGAAAGTCACGAGTCAGGTTTGCTCTGTCTTCCGACTGGTAATTTGCAAGGTAGTTTAGAAAACTTCCAAAATATCCTATAGGAGCATCCAGCCAAACATAAAAGAATTTGGTTTGATTCGTTCCGGGTATCGGAAAGCCAAAGTATGGCGCGTCTCTAGAAATATCCCAGTCAGATAACTTACTTTGCCCGGCTTCCCCAAGCCATTCTTTCATTTTGTTGGCGGCTTCCGGCTGCAGTCTGTGTGCGTTTTGTGTGAACCCCCTTAAAAATTCTTCGCAGCGTGTATCCGAGAGTTTGAAAAATAGATGAGTAGATCTTTTTCGATCTGGTTTCGCACCAGAAATAGTTGAATAGGGTTCGATTAGTTCTGTAGGAGAGTATGTCGCACCGCAGACCTCACAAGAGTCGCCATATTGATCTGATGCGCTACATTTTGGACAGATTCCTTTGACATATCGGTCAGGGAGAAACATTTTTTTGATCGGATCATAGAATTGTTCGACCTCTTTTTCGACAATAAGACCAGCCTCAGATAATGAATTAAATATTTTTTCGCAAAGCTCCTGATTCTCAGGTGAGTTGGTGGTGTAATAGTTGTCAAAGCGGACACCAAAGTCATTGAAGTCTAAAGAGTGTTCTTGATGTACTCTTTGTATCAGTTGCTCGGGAGAGATATTCTCTTGTTCGGCTCTCAGCATTACTGGAGTACCGTGTGTATCGTCGGCACAGACGTAATGCACTTCATGCCCAAACATCTTTTTCGCTCTAACCCAAATGTCTGTTTGAATATATTCGACTAAGTGACCCAGGTGAATGCTGCCATTCGCATATGGGAGGGCTGATGTAACAAGGATTCTTCTGGTCATTTTTTTTGTTGGTTACGATTCTTAGTCTTCTACCTTCGGATTTTAACAAACCAAGCGGTAAAGGGCGTACAACTGCGACTAGGTTTTGGTTAGAATAGGTATTAAAGAATGAAAGTGTAAATCATAATGATAACTAACGAAGCTATTAAAGAAGAAGTTTTAAAAATTCAAAACCCTGCTACGGGTGAGATGATTGGTCAATGTGGCGAAAAAGTAGCCGTTGAAACTGACGAATCTCTGATTAAAATTACGCTTCTTGTGGGTTATCCTATGAGAAGTTTTGAGTCGATTCTGTCTCAACTTATCGTAGAAGACCTCGGTGAGCTTGCAGGTGAAAAACAAATTGAGGTGATTTTTGAACTGAGAATTGTCGCGCATGCTACTCAACCTGGATTGAAGCTGCTCCCAAACGTACGCAATGTGATTGCGATTGCATCAGGTAAGGGTGGGGTTGGTAAATCGACGACCACAACGAATCTTGCCCTTGCTTTATCTGCTGAAGGCGCTCGTGTCGGAGTCTTAGATGCTGACATTTACGGGCCTTCTCAACAAATCATGTTAGGGCTTAAGGGTAGGCCTGAATCTGCTGATGGTAAGACCATATCGCCAATGGAGGCTCATGGCGTACAAGCTATGTCGATTGGAGTGCTTGTTGATGTCGATCAACCGATGGTATGGCGAGGACCAATGGTTTCTCAAGCACTGGAGCAGTTATTAAGAGACACAATGTGGTCCGATTTAGATTATTTATTGATTGATTTACCCCCTGGTACTGGGGATATTCAGTTGACCTTATCTCAAAAAGTACCCCTTACAGGAGTTGTTATTGTTACCACTCCTCAGGACATTGCCTTGATTGATGCAAGGAAGGCGCTGAAGATGTTTGAAAAGGTCCACGTACCGATATTGGGCATTATCGAGAATATGAGTGTTCACGTATGTTCTCAGTGCGGCCACATTGAGCATATTTTTGGCCAAGGCGGAGGGGATGAAATGTCTAGAGACTATGATGTTGATGTGCTTGGCGCGTTGCCTCTAGACATAAAGATCCGACAAGCTTTGGACGCAGGGACGCCAACATTAATTTCTGATCCAGATGGGCCCGCTAGTGAGATTTATAAAAAGATTGCTCGAGATGTTGGGCTCAAGCTTGCTAAAAGAAAGCGCGATTATAGCCAGACGTTCCCAAAAATTAGAGTGGATAACAATTAAGGGTTGGTAATTGCGAGCGTGAAACTGATTGCAGTGAATATATAGGATGGAGTGAGCGAATGAGTATTAAGTCTGATCGATGGATTCGGCAAATGGCTAAAGAGAAGGGGATGATCGAACCCTTTGAGCCTGAACAAATAAAGTCTGTAAATGGAGAGCGGGTTGTTTCTTATGGAACTTCAAGCTACGGATATGATATTCGGTGTTCCAGTGAATTTAAGATTTTCACCAACATTAACTCGACAATTGTGGATCCTAAAAATTTTGATTCAGACTCTTTCGTAGATTTCCTAGGGGATGTTTGCATTATTCCGCCAAATTCATTTGCGCTTGCGCGGACTGTGGAATATTTTCGTATTCCGCGAGATGTTTTAACGATTTGTTTGGGTAAATCGACGTATGCGCGCTGCGGGATTATTGTCAATGTCACGCCGTTTGAGCCTGAGTGGGAGGGTTTTGTGACCTTAGAGTTCTCGAACACTACTACTTTGCCGGCAAAAATTTATGCCAATGAAGGTGTGGCCCAAGTGATATTTTTTCAGGCAGATGCTGCAGACGTTTGCGAAACGTCTTATCGCGACCGTGGTGGAAAGTATCAAGGACAGTCCGGAGTAACTTTGCCAAAGGTTTAACTGATTGTATATATGTTGTTTTTTTTAAAAATTTGGAGATTTGCTTTTTTAGGCGATTTTTCTTGATTCTTGGCCGAGAGTGCCTATAATTGCGCGCGTCAAATTGCATATTTTTATCCTCGATCGTCCGTACGATGATGTCTGGCTTGTGTGACTTGAAAAAGCTTTGATAGGAGCGGGGGCCTTGTCCTCTCTGGTGAATCACTGACGTGTATTTTTTTGGGGGATAAGATGACCATCCAAGCAGCGCTCAATCAGCAAGTTGAATTGGAAAGTTTATTTGATTCACATGAAGAGGTGAGTCTTGACGTCGCGCGCGTCGATGACCTGTTAAAGGTTGGATACGATCAACCTGTTCTGATTCTGGATCTTAATATTGTGCGCAAAAAATACCATCGGTTTCAGTCAGCAATGCCCCGTATCACACCTCACTACGCGGTTAAAGCCAATCCAGATATACGCGTGCTTCAAGCGCTAAAACACGAGGGGTGTCAATTTGAGATTGCATCGATAAAAGAGCTTGATTTGTTGTTATCCATTGGCGTAGATGCTTCCACGATTCAGTACAGCAACCCTGTAAAGCCGAGCTCATTCATTCAGTATGCGGCGTCTAAAGGGGTGCGGTGGTTCGTTTTAGATAGCGAAGAGGAGCTCGTAAAGATTCATACTATAGTCCCAGATGCAAAGTTATATTTACGTTTTGATACGCCTAATATTGGCAGTGACTGGCCTCTTTCGGGTAAGTTTGGAGTCAAACCTCGAGATATAGACAGTATTTTAGATGTGGCAGTTGAGAGGGGTGCTGATCTTTGTGGTCTGACTTTTCACGTGGGTTCTCAATGCCGGAACATTGAGAATTGGAATCAAGCAATTGAAACCTCAAAGCGTATTTTTAAAAGTATGCAGGCTAAAGGTTTAAAGCCTGAATTGTTGAATATCGGTGGCGGCTATCCGGTTCGTCTCACAAAGCCAATACCATCAATCGAGTACATTGGTCGTGCCATTGAAGATGCACTGGACGGCATTGGCGATGAAGTTCGAGTTACCGCTGAGCCTGGCCGATACATGGTGTCCGACGCAGCCTACTTTGTATGCCAAGTCATTGGAACGGCAACCAAGGGGGACGAGAGGTGGATGTATCTGGACGCTGGTATATTTGGTGGGCTTATGGAGTGCTCACAGGGTATTCAGTATCAGATTGAGGTTAATAACAAAGCAGGGAATGAAGTTCCATGGTATGTGGCAGGGCCGAGCTGCGACTCAGTGGATGTGCTGGCGCGGGAGCAAATGTTACCCGCGACAACTATTGAGGGCGATCTTTTGTATTTTCCTAATGCGGGCGCCTACACGACCGTGTATGCAAATGAGTTTAATGGCTTTCCACTACCTAAGGTGCTCGTGATTAACGAATAGGCTCATTCCAGCTCTTTCAGTTAGCGCGCAATTATTCGTTGGTATGTGACGAATGAGTAGGACAAATCAGATGTTTCATCATGATGTTGCGTGTTACTTAATTCATGCCAGCTCGTGAAATCAATATCTGGGAAAAAGGTGTCTCCCGGCACCTCTTTATGAATTAAAGTCATCTCGATTGTGCTGACGAGTGGTAGAGCGAGCTTATAAATTTCAGCGCCGCCTATGATGAATTTTTCTAATCCCTCGGGCGCCATGTGAATCGCCTCCTCGAGATTTGAGGCGGTTTGGGCTCCATTAAGAGCTATGTGTGCTGATCGGGTAATTATTATATTGTGCCTGTTAGGAAGTGGTTTCCCTATTGAATCCCAGGTCTTTCTTCCCATGATTACTGTGTTCCCGGTGGTTAACTGTTTGAAGCGTTTTAGGTCCGCTGACAGATGCCACGGCAGCGTGCCGTTATTACCAATAGTTCTATTTAGAGCCTTAGCTACAATGATTGTGATACCCATTGGATTATCCTAACTATACTGCGATGGGAGCTTTAATCAGGGGATATGGATCGTAGTTCTCAAGGGTGAAGTCGGCGTAACTGAAATCAAAAATATTTTTGATATTTTTGTTGATATTCATTTTTGGCAGTGTGCGAGGTGTGCGGGAAAGTTGTTCATTAGCTTGGTCTAAATGATTGATGTACAGGTGACAATCACCAAAAGTGTGCACGAAGTCACCCACTTGAAGGCCGCACACCTGAGCAACCATCATATTTAATAAAGCATACGACGCTATATTGAAGGGCACGCCAAGGAAAAAGTCTGCGCTTCGTTGGTAGAGTTGACACGATAGTTTACCGTCTGCAACATAAAACTGGAAAAAAGTATGGCAGGGTGCTAAAGCCATCTTATCGATCTCGCCGACGTTCCAAGCAGAAACTATGAGGCGACGTGAATTCGGGTTTCCCTTGATGTCTTGAACGACTTTTTTGATTTGATCAATATGCTTTCCGTTAGAAGTTGGCCAAGAGCGCCATTGTTGGCCATAGACTGGACCTAGATTCCCATGCTCGTCTGCCCATTCGTCCCAAATGGTTACGCCGTTGTCTTTGAGGTATTTGATGTTCGTGTCTCCACTTAAGAACCACAACAATTCATGGATGATCGATTTTAGATGAACCTTTTTCGTGGTAAGCAGTGGAAAACCCTCCTTGAGGTCGAAGCGCAATTGGGCCCCAAACACGCTTAATGTTCCCGTGCCGGTTCGATCCCCTTTTGGGGTTCCGTTATTACGAATGTGTTCCATGAGGTCAAGGTATGATCGCATCGATGTTCCTGGTGATTGGAGTTAAGCCACTTGATGCCTAGGCGCCTAAGTTTATCAACTAATTTCCAAGCCAGCACTCAATTTCTTGAGCCTCGGAAAGCGGGTGCTGTGTTAAACTGAAGCGTACAAATCTTTTTTTTATTAATTGATAACTGTGTTGAACTGATAATGGCTGGTAACACAATCGGAAAAGCTTTTTGCGTGACATCATTTGGAGAGAGCCATGGCCCCGCTATTGGATGCGTCGTCGATGGGTGTCCGCCTGGATTGAGTATTTGTGCAGAAGACATACAAAAAGAGCTGGATCGAAGAAGGCCCGGTACCTCGCGTCATGTCACGCAAAGAAGAGAACCTGATACTGTTGAGATTTTGTCTGGAGTTTTTGAAGGCCGTACAACTGGGGTTCCTATAGCGCTTCTTATTCGTAATGTTGACCAGCGATCAAAGGATTACGGCAATATAGCCGACCAGTTTCGTCCTGGCCACGCTGATTACACGTATTGGCAAAAATATGGTGAGCGTGATTTTAGAGGTGGTGGGCGATCGTCAGCTCGGGAGACTGCAGCTAGAGTTGCGGCTGGGGCAATTGCGAAAAAATGGTTGCGGGAACGTTACGGCGTAGAGGTACGGGGATACATGTCTCAAATTGGCCCTATCAAAATTGATTTTAAGACGTGGGATATTGTGGATCAAAACCCATTTTTTTCGCCTGATCCAGTAATTGTGCCGGAGCTGGAACAGCATATGGATCAATTGAGGAAATCCGGTGATTCTTGTGGTGCCAAGATAACAGTGGTGGCGACTGGGGTTCCGGTTGGTTGGGGTGAGCCAGTTTTTGATAAGCTTGATGCGGACCTTGCCGGAGCATTGATGGGAATCAATGCGGTAAAGGGAGTTGAGATTGGTGCTGGATTCGAGTCAGTAGTTCAATCAGGTACGACTCACAGCGATCAAATGACGCCAGACGGGTTTTTAAGTAATCATTCGGGTGGCGTGCTTGGTGGAATATCCACTGGTCAGGACGTGGTCGCCCGAATCGCGATAAAACCCACTTCGAGTATTCGTCTAGATCGCCAATCGATCGATAAAGATGGCTCTTCAGTTACTGTGAATACGTATGGACGTCATGACCCTTGTGTGGGTATAAGGGCAACGCCTATTGCAGAAGCTATGGTTGCTTTGGTCCTTATTGATCATGCGTTAAGACATCGAGGTCAGAACGCAGATGTTGAAACGACGACGCCAAAATTGTCTAGCCAAAATCGTGCACTAGATTGACGTTAAAAGGGTTGGTCTTCAGCTTCTCGGCTAGACTCATTAATTCCACGCAATAGGGTTGGTTACGGGATTTTATTGCCTATGACGTCTTTGTTTGGTCGATTATCAAATTTTTACTTTTGGTACTTTGCCTTTGTAGGCGCCTTCGGACCATTCTTTGCTTTGTATCTCCAAAGGCGAGGGTTTGCCCCTCTTGAAATAGCAGTCTTGTTGGGAATCAGTCCTACCTTAAGGATTATTGTTCCTTTTTTTTGGGCTTGGTTAGCCGATCATTGGGGGCACAAATATAAGCTTCTTAGGATTCTCGCATTCATTAGTCCGGTACTTTTCGCGCTCATGATCGCGAAGGGATCATTTTTTTCCGTCGCAGGCGTATTAATTATTTGGGGTCTGCTTTGGTCGGGAATTCTCCCCATTGCGGAGGCTCTCTGTGTTGAGGCTTTGGGAGAAGAAATATCAATCTATGGGCAGATTCGTGTTTGGGGCTCGATTGGTTTTATCTTGGTGGTGGTCAGTGGAGGCTACCTCTTTGAATGGTTAGATGTCCTTTATTTGGACTGGATTATTTGCGCTATGCTGCTGATTATCCTAAGCGCCGTTTTGATGCTTCCTCGTGATAACGAAGCACCAGTGTGTGCCAATGAGCTTGCAAAACCTATCTATTTTCTGAAAGATCAACGGATTATTGCGTTAATGGTTTGTTTTTTTATCATGCAGTTCGCTCATGGGGCATACAACACATTTTTTTCAATTTTTGTAGTTAGCCTTGGCCATAGCAACTCGACAGTTGGTTGGTTATGGGCGATTGCAGTCATCGCCGAAATTTTTATTTTCTTATTGATGCCTCGTCTTTTTAAGAGATTTAGCATCAATGATTTGTTTTTGTTTTGTTTTTTTATTGCGGCCTGTAGATTCTTTATCTTTCATGTTGGCCACGATAGCTTAATGTTGCTTGCCATCGCGCAAATGATGCATGCCATTACTTTCGGTTTGTTTCATGTCGCTGGTATTGTGGCGACAAACAAGTTGTTTACAGGAGCTTATAGATCGAGAGGCCAAGCGCTCTACTCTAGTATTGGTTTTGGCGCCGGAGGCGCATCAGGAACTCTTGTTTCTGGCGTTGTGTGGGAGAACTGGGGCGGCGCAGCTACCTTCGCTGTGTCTGCACTGACAAGCCTATTAGGGCTCATTTTGATACTTTGGCTTCGTAATAGATTTGATGGTTAGGGCTTTAAGCCCTCATGATTGAACTCAATCTGTGTGTCATAATCCTGTCATTAAGTCTTAATCAGTTAGCCGATAGGTGTAATCATAATGTTGAAAACCCTGTATGACAAACTTTGGGATAGTCACGTTGTTAGAATGGAAGACGACGGTACTGCGCTCATTTACATTGACAGACATTTGGTGCATGAGGTGACGAGCCCGCAGGCGTATGAAGGGTTGAAACTTGCTAAACGTCGCCCTTGGCGCATTGATTCAATAGTCGCTACGGCAGACCACAATACACCGACCACTGATTGGGATAAGGGTATAGAAGATCCTATTTCTAAGCTTCAGGTTGATACGCTCGACCAAAATATCAAGGAGTACGGATCCAAGGCTTACTTTCCTTTTCTTGATCCAAGGCAGGGTATTGTTCACGTCATAGGGCCAGAGCAGGGTGCAACATTGCCAGGAATGACCGTTGTTTGTGGAGACTCTCACACGAGCACACATGGCGCGCTAGCCTGCTTGGCGCACGGAATTGGCACGTCTGAAGTCGAGCACGTGCTGGCAAGTCAGTGTCTGGTTCAAAAGAAGATGAAGAACATGCTGGTCAGAGTGGAGGGAAAACTACAGGCTGGAGTGAGCGCAAAGGACATTGCGCTTTCTCTTATTGGAAAAATTGGGACTGCGGGTGGAACGGGCTATGCAATTGAGTTTGCTGGCCCAGCGATTGAATCGTTAACCGTCGAGGGGCGGATGACGTTGTGCAATATGGCGATTGAGGCGGGCGCGAGAGCTGGGATGATAGCTGTTGATCAAATTACGATCGATTATCTTCGGGGTCGTACTTTTGCGCCAACCGGCGATCTTTGGGATCGGGCCGTCTCGTACTGGAGAACTTTAAGATCTGATCCAGATGCGGTGTTTGATTTGGTCGTCACATTAGATGGTAGTGTGCTTATTCCGCAGGTTACTTGGGGAACTTCTCCTGAGATGGTGCTGGATGTGAATGGTCGCGTTCCAGACCCAGACCAAGAAAAAGATGCAGAAAAGCGAGAAGGTATTGAGCGTGCGCTTAAATATATGGGTCTGGAGCCTAATACCCGGATCACAGATATTCATGTTGATAAAATATTTATTGGCTCATGTACGAACTCACGTATTGAGGATCTGCGGATTGCGGCGAAGGTGGTAGCAGGAAAGCGTATCGCATCAAATGTTCGGTTGGCGATGGTAGTGCCAGGTTCTGGTCTTGTTAAGGCGCAAGCAGAACAGGAGGGGTTAGATAAGGTTTTTATTGCTGCAGGGTTTGAATGGAGACAACCGGGTTGCTCCATGTGTCTTGCGATGAATAATGATCGTTTGGAGTCCGGGGAGAGATGTGCTTCGACGTCTAATCGTAACTTTGAAGGCCGTCAAGGTGCAGGTGGACGGACCCATCTGGTGAGCCCTGCGATGGCAGCGAGCGCAGCCATAGAAGGTGCTTTCGTCGACGTGCGCAGCATGATGAGTGAGTAAATATTTAATATTTTACTTTTTAATGGATTAAGCCATGGAAAAATTTGTTGTATACCAAGGGCTCGTTGCTCCTCTAGATCGTGCCAATGTGGACACGGACGCTATTATTCCAAAACAGTTTCTTAAGTCGATCAAAAGATCTGGTTTTGGTGTGAATTTGTTTGACGCTTGGAGATTCTTGGACGTTGGACAGCCTGGCATCCCGCGGGCAAAAAGGCAGCCGAATCCCGACTTTATCTTGAATGAGACCAGATATCAGGGGGCATCCATTTTGCTTGGACGAAAGAATTTTGGTTGTGGTTCTTCACGCGAGCATGCGCCATGGGCTTTAATGGATTATGGGTTTAAGGCTGTCATTGCCCCTAGTTTTGGTGAAATATTCTTTAATAATTCATTGAAAAATGGACTCCTACCCATTGTGCTTTCAGAGACTGAGGTAGACACCTTGTTTCACGATGTGTTTGGTTTCCCTGGGTTTAAATTAACGGTTGATTTAGAAAATCAGCGAGTATCAAATATGGATGTGAGTAAAAACTTTGATTTCGACATGGATCCATTTCGTAAGCATTGTCTTTTAAATGGACTAGACGACATTGCCTTGACGTTGCAGCATGTTGATGAAATTAAAAAATTTGAAGCGCAGCATCAATTAAATCAGCCTTGGTTATTTGGCTAGGCATGAAAGTTGCGTCTGGGTCAATAGTCAAAAAATATAACCGGTCAAGATCTATTGATTGTTTAAATTAATAAAGAATTTTAAGGGTATACATGAAGATAGCAGTGCTTCCAGGGGATGGAATTGGTCCTGAGGTTATTGATCAAGCGTTGCGAGTACTTGACGCGTTAAAGGCCAATGGTATGGGTATAGAGTATGAGATGGGAGCCATTGGTGGTGCCGGATACGACGAGGCGGGAGACCCTTTGCCGGATCGAACTGTTGCGCTGGCTAAGAAAGCTGACGCAGTGCTTCTTGGTGCGGTTGGAGGCCCACAATATGACGTATTGCCTCGCGCAATGAGACCTGAGCAGGGATTGTTGCGTATCCGTAAAGAACTGGGTTTATTTGCCAACCTCCGTCCAGCCGTGGTTTATCCTGAATTGGCTGCAGCTTCCAGCTTAAAGTATGAATTGGTAGAGAACCTCGATCTCATGATCTTGCGGGAGTTGACGGGGGACATATACTTCGGACAACCGCGCGGCCGACGTCAAACTGAGTCCGGTGAGGATGAGGGATTTGATACGATGAAGTACTCGGTCTCTGAGATTGAGAGGATTGCTCGAGTTGCTTTTGACATAGCTGAAAAACGTAGTCGTAAGTTGTGTTCGGTAGATAAAGCGAATGTCCTGGACACAAGTATTCTTTGGAGAGAAGTTGTTACAAAAGTTTCTGCTGAGTATCCAACGGTTGAATTGAGTCACATGTATGTTGACAATGCGGCGATGCAATTAGTCCGAGAGCCTAAGCAATTCGATGTGATTTTAACGGGCAACATCTTTGGCGATATTTTGTCCGATGAGGCTTCAATGTTAACCGGATCAATTGGGATGCTTCCTTCAGCCTCTATGGATGTCAACCGCAAAGGACTATTCGAACCTATCCATGGGTCTGCGCCAGATATCTCGGGCAGAAATGTCGCCAATCCGTTAGCAACAATCTTGTCGGTATCAATGATGCTGAAATACACTTTCAATGAAATTGAGGCGTCGGAGCGTGTTGAATTGGCTGTAAAGTCTGTGCTTGCGCAAGGTTTCAGGACGGCAGACATCTTCCAAGACGGCACACAGCGCGTGGGTACACGTGAGATGGGTGATGCGGTTATTCGAGCGATGTAGTATTTATAATTGTCTTTTTTTGAGTATGTTTTTTCTCTGAGTTTCAAGGGTTGACTAAAATGCAAGTAGGGTTGGTTGGTTGGAGAGGAATGGTAGGGTCTGTGCTCATGCAACGTATGAATGTGGAGAAGGATTTCGATAAGATAACCCCCGCATTTTTCAGCACGTCTCAGGTGGGGCAGCTAGCTGTTCCGTTGGACGGCGCAGAGGTTGTTTTGCGCGATGCTAACAGCCTGAGTCAGTTGTCAGAGATGGATGTAATTATTTCTTGTCAGGGTGGTAATTACACGAAACAGGTACACGGGCCCCTTCGAGAATCAGGCTGGTCGGGTTATTGGATAGATGCCGCCTCGACGCTTCGCATGTCACTAGACTCTATCATTATCCTGGATCCGATCAATGGCGGTGATATCGATGTCGCATTAGGTAACGGAAAAAAAGATTTCATTGGTGGTAATTGTACGACGAGTCTCATGATGCTCGCGATGCACGGATTATTTCGAGAAGGATTGGTTGACTGGATTTCTACGATGACGTATCAGGCTGCTTCTGGTGCGGGGGCGCAAAACATGCGCGAATTAATACAGCAGATGGGCTCGATTTACGATGCTGCTGAAAATGAGTTGGCCTTATCGTCAGGGCAAATATTGAACATTGATGCGCTCGTACTTGATCGGATGAGGGCCCAAGAGTTTCCCACTGAGCATTTTGGCGTTCCCTTAGCCGGAAGCCTTATTCCATGGATAGATTCTGACTTAGGCAATGGGCAGAGTAGAGAGGAGTGGAAGGCGCAAGCGGAGGCTAACAAAATATTAAATAGAGAAGAAAATCCAATTCCTATTGAGGGTATTTGTGTGAGAGTGGGAGCAATGAGATGTCATAGCCAAGCCCTGACTTTTAAGCTCTCTAAATCAATCTTAGAGTCTGAGATAGAAATGATTTTAGAGCAAGCCAACGATTGGGTGTCAGTGGTTCCAAATCAAAAAGCGCACACGATTTCGATGCTTTCACCGACTAATGTTACCCGGACTTTGAATATTCCAATCGGACGAATTCGAAAATTAAATCTTGCTGATAATGTCTATTCAGCGTTCACTGTGGGCGATCAATTGCTTTGGGGGGCCGCTGAGCCTCTGAGAAGGATGCTACGTATTTTGATTGCGCGAAGGTAATAGAGATCCAGAACTCGGCATGCTATTGTGCGGTTATTAAGAATATGGAATGATTAGAGAGGTTAGTAAGTTTGTTTAAGAAGATCATATATGTTGCCCCAGTACTTGTTGCATTAGTCCTTGTTTTGCAGGGCTTAACGGCCCATGCGGTCCGCATGGGCCCTTTATCGGTGGACTCAGCTCTTGGCGAGCCATTAAAAGCATCCATTGTGATTTACGATGCCGCAGAGCTCGATGCGCAGATGATTACTGTTTCAATGGCATCGCCGTCGTCCTACGATCTGCTGGGCTTAATTTACAATGATCTAATCTCAAGAATTAGTCTCCGCTTCGAAAACACTGCGAATAAGGCAGTAGTTCATTTGTCAACGGAAGATGCCGTTAACGAAGTGGTTATTGATCTGCAAGTTGATCTTGTTGGTCCACAAGGAAAAGTCAGCCGAACCTATGTCGCGTTTATAGATCCTCCACTTCTCGTTGTGGAGCGTCTTTCTCTGTCCCCGTTGGAGAAGGTCCCCTTCATTGACGAGCCTACTTTTGCGAAGGTGAAGCCTGAGATTATTAAAAATGAGGTTGCGAGAACGAAGGATGTAGGTGGTCCTGTGGGTAATGAAGTTGTTTCATTACCAACGGACGTAGAGGGCCTGCCTGAATTCGTTGATCCAAAGCAAAATTCTAAGGTAGATGAAGAAGTTGTTAATGCCGTGATCGAGCCGAAATCCGTGCGGCAGATTGTTACGCGTCCGGGGGATACGTTGATAAAAATTGCTCAGCAAGAGCGGTTATCTGGATTTTCACTTGAGCAAATGCTAGTCGGTATTTTTCGTAAGAATAGAGAGGCATTTTTAGGCGACAACATGAACCGTCTTCGAGCAGGAAATGTGATTCGGATACCCGGCGACAATGAATTGCAAACCATTTCTTCTTCGGAGGCGAGCAATGAGATCCGTATACAAATGGCGGACTGGCGCGCCTACCGAGATAATCTGGCCGCTCGGGCTAGCGACCAGGGCCAAAGTATAGTCGATCAAGCAGACCGAACTGAGTCGGGTCGAGTTGAATCTTCTACTGATAGAGTCAATATCCAAGACAGTTCTCAGAGTTCTCATGTGGTTAAAATTTCCAAAGGCAATGTTTCTGAAAATGCGGCGGCGGAAGGTTTACAAGAGAGGCTGCTTGCCACAGAGAAGGCCCTAGAAGAGCAAAAGAGGCGAGCCGATGATCTTGCAAAAATAATTGCTAACCTTAAGTTGTTGACACAAAAGCAAGAGGCAGGTGGCTCAGCACTCAATGTTGAAGATTCTCCCAAGGCGATCTCGGTACAGGATGCTCCTGTTACCCAAAAAGTCGAGGTGGACTCCTGGGAGGCTAAGCTCATTGAGACGATTTGGGCTCAGCCGTTATACCTTTTTATCCCAGTTGCACTTTTACTCATCATTGGCTTATGGGGTTCTAAACGTTTGAAGCAGATGGAGAGCGTAAATGATTTACATGAAGCGCATCATCAATTCGAGGGCGCCGTGAATAAAGTGAATCCAATAAGAGTTGCTGATGTCGATGGGCGTACAGATGTGGAGGTCAGTAGTGTGCCTCTTAATCAGGATTGTATTGAGGATGCTGATATTTTTCTTGCCTATGGGCGGTACCGCCAGGCGGAAAAAATTCTCAAGGAAGTTTTGGTGCTTGAGCCGGAGAGACTCGATGTCTTACTCAAACTGGCAGAGGTTTATTCGGGGCAAAAAGATTTACTGTCTTTTGATGATGTCGCGCAGATTGTTTCTGAGATTACCAATAAAACGGGCGCCGCTTGGGAGCGGTTATTAGCACTTGGCTACTTGATTAATCCGATTGATGAGCGGTACGCTGATGGTAAGTTTGCGAGCAAGGGGCAGCCTGTGACTAAGCCACTTGACCTTTCATCGATTGATTTAAATCTCGGGAATTCGCCGCCATCGAAGCCCTAACTCATTCGAGAAGTACACCCTATTATCACGTTTGACACCGGTTTAACAGTCTTTTTAATATAGAGCTTCTTAGGCAAAGTCCTAGAAGTTTTTGAAGAGGTCATTGTGAGATTAGCTTTGGGTATTGAATACGATGGTTCATCTTTTTCCGGTTGGCAGATACAACCCGAGACGTCCACAATACAGGGGGAAATTGAAAGAGGATTGAGTCAGATTGCTGCAGCGCCGATTCATATTTTTTGTGCCGGACGCACCGATACGGGAGTTCACGCGACATATCAGATTGTTCACTTTGACACCGAGGTTGTTCGTCCTGACGGAGCCTGGGTGCGCGGATTAAATGCATTAATATCAGACGATATTGCGGCACTTTGGGTTGCAGAGGTAGCCCCAGATTTCCATGCCCGATTCTCGGCTTTGCGACGAACCTACCGTTATTTTTTATTGAATAGGGAGCAGCGTCCCGCATTGCTTGCGAAAAAAGTCGGTTGGTACCATAGAAAATTGGATGTTGATGCGATGAATCGCGCCGCGCCAGCGTTGATCGGCCAACACGATTTTTCGGCATTCCGGTCATCTGAATGTCGGGCTAAGAGTCCTGTTAGGACGGTTGAGGCCTTTTCCGTTCGCTCATTTGGAGATATCATTATTTTCGACATCACGGCAAATGCTTTTTTGCATCACATGGTGCGGAATATTATCGGCACTCTGGTTTATATTGGAGCGGGGAAGCATTCAGTCAGCTGGATGGAGGAGGTGCTCAACTCGAGAGATCGTAGTGTCGCGGCGCCAACATTTAGTCCCAATGGACTATACTTGATATCAGTTGATTATGATCCTCAGTGGAAGCTTCCAAGCTCTCGAATGTTATCTAGTTGCGCCGTTGATATTGCTTACTTTGTTTAAAGTGTATTTATGATAATTAAGAATGATATTACGGGGATCAAGATTTGTGGTTTAACCTCATTGGAGAATGCCCTTGGCGTGGCGAGCCTTGGTGTTGATGCGATCGGGCTGATATTTTATTCCCAAAGCCCTCGGAAAGTTGATCTTGAAGTGGCTCGAAAAATAGTCACGAACTTACCTCCATTTGTTTCTTCGGTCGGGCTCTTTGTGAATCCTACTCGAGATCAGGTGTTGCAGACCTTGGAATCTGTAGATTTGACTCTATTACAGTTTCATGGAGATGAAGAGCCAGAGTTCTGTTCAGGGTTTCACAAGCCGTATATAAAGGCTGTGCGTGTTACCGATGACGTTGATTTGATAGAATGTGGCAGAATGTATGCAGAGGCATCCGGACTGTTGCTGGATGCTTATTCTCAAGGATCAGCGGGAGGCACCGGAGAAACGTTTGACTGGGGTCTCATACCCTCTGAATTAGGGATTCCAATTGTCTTGGCGGGAGGATTGAAGCCAGATAACGTTGCTGCAGCAATCGACTGCGTTGAACCTTGGGCGGTTGATGTGAGCTCTGGGGTAGAAGGTGCACAGAAAGGTTTAAAGGAACTTGCATTCGTGCGGGATTTTATTAATGAGGTAAAAAATGCAGATGCACGAAGAATTACGAAATTATAATTTTCCTGATGATAAAGGCCACTTCGGTCCCTATGGCGGCGTGTTTGTGCCCGAGACGTTAATACACGCACTCGAGGACTTAAAAGATAATTATGAAAAGTTGAAGAACACTCCAAGTTTTATCAAGGAATTGCATAATGATTTGAAACATTTTGTTGGGCGGCCAAGCCCAGTTTATTATGCTAAGCGTTTATCTGAAATGCTCGGAGGTGCGCAGATCTGGTTCAAGCGTGAAGACCTTAACCATACTGGCGCTCATAAGGTTAACAATACGGTCGGTCAGGCATTGTTGGCTCGTCATATGGGTAAAAAGCGCATCATCGCTGAAACGGGTGCTGGTCAGCATGGAGTAGCAGCCGCGACAGTTGCAGCGAGGTATGGCATGGATTGTGTCGTATACATGGGATCGAAAGATGTTAAACGTCAAGCCAGTAATGTTTACCGAATGCGGTTGCTTGGCGCAGAGGTTGTTCCGGTAGAAAGTGGTTCGAAGACGCTTAAGGATGCGCTCAACGAAGCCATGCGGGACTGGGTAACCAATGTAGAGAACACCTTTTACATCATAGGTACGGTAGCAGGACCACATCCTTATCCGATGATCGTACGGGATTTTAATTCGGTAGTCGGAGAAGAGTTAAGAACCCAAATGCCAGAAATGATTGGTCGCCAGCCGGACGCTGTCATCGCGTGCGTCGGGGGAGGGTCCAACGCGTTAGGTGTTTTCTATCCGTACATTAAAGATTTAGGTGTTCGTCTTATTGGCGTAGAGGCTGGCGGAGCCGGCATTCATACTGGGAAACACGCAGCGCCACTTGCCTCGGGTACGCCAGGTGTTTTGCATGGAAATCGTACGTATCTGATGCAAGATGATAATGGACAGATTATCGAGACGCATTCTATTTCCGCAGGATTAGATTACCCGGGTGTCGGACCAGAGCATTCCTGGCTGAAAGATATAGGGCGAGCTGAATATGTTTCGGCTAATGATGATGAGGCCTTAGAGGCGTTCCATAAGTTGACAAAGATTGAGGGCATAATGCCGGCACTGGAAACTGCCCATGCAGTAGCTCATGCTATGAAAATAGCCCCTGAAATGAGTGCCGACCAAGTGTTACTTGTTAATCTTTCTGGTCGAGGCGATAAGGACATGGAAACGGTCGCAACGGCTTCAAATATTAGCTTTTAGCCACACATCGATTCAGATGTTTAACTAGCTTTTTATTCAGTTCTCTACTTCACCTAATGTCACGAATCTCAAAAAAATTTCAAGAGTTATCAATAACTGGTCGCAAAGCGCTTATTCCCTTTATAACAGCAGGAGATCCTGATTTAGAAACAACTCTGAGTTTGCTGTCCGCCTTGGTTCGTAGTGGCTCAGATATTATCGAATTGGGTATTCCTTTTTCAGATCCGATTGCTGATGGCCCAACCATTCAAAGGGCGAGTGAGCGCGCTCTAGCCGGAGGCGCTAGTTTGAGCAAAGCGCTAGATTTGGTTCAAAGGTTTCGTGAGACAAATCAAGATACGCCGATCGTTCTAATGGGGTATGCAAACCCAATAGAAGCCCTTGGTATTGACCAATTTGTAGGTCGAGTAGTTGAAGCGGGCGTGGATGGTGTTCTTGTGGTTGATTATCCCCCAGAGGAGAGTGGTCCCTTAAACGTCGCACTTAAAGAGAGGCAGATTGATTCTATTTTTCTTTTAGCCCCAACCACGCTTGAGTCAAGGATTTTGGAAGTGGCACGTTTGGCCACTGGTTATGTTTACTACGTTTCACTCAAGGGAGTTACGGGAGCTGGCCATTTAGACTTAGATGATGTTTCGATGCGAGTTAGGGAAATAAAGAAGCATGTAAAGGTTCCCGTTGGTGTTGGTTTTGGTATCAGAGATGGTAAGACGGCCAGCGCGGTGGCGCAGCTATCGGATGCCGTGGTGATTGGTAGTCGGTTGGTGGAGGAAATTGAAAAATCGAATCCCAATAATGTGGTAACTAATGTTGAAAATTTTATTCGTTCTATTCGTGTGGCTATAGATAAAAAATGAGCTGGCTTCAAAAAATATTACCACCAAAAATTAATACGCTTGATACTTTTAAGACTCCTCGTAAGTTGGTTCCAGAGGGGTTGTGGAGTAAGTGCCCTGCGTGTGAGGCTGTTCTCTATCAATCTGAATTAGAGGAAAATCTACAGGTATGCCCTAAATGCTCACATCATGGTCGATTGAATGCGCGGCAAAGGCTAGACTCAATTTTTGATGAGGGTCAGCGTATCGAGGTTGGACGGAATATACAACCTGTAGATTTTCTTAAGTTTGTTGATATTAAAAAATACAAAAATCGACTCACTGAGGCTCAAAAATCCACATCTGAAGCGGATGCTCTCGTCGTCGAGCAAGGATCCATAAAAGGAATTGCTGTAGTCTGTGCGGCGTTTGAGTTTTCGTTTTTAGGGGGTTCAATGGGCTCCGTAGTTGGAGAGCGCTTCGCCGCTGGAGTGCGACACAGTTGTGATAAAAAAATTCCTTTTGTTTGTTTTTCAGCAAGCGGTGGCGCCCGTATGCAGGAAGGTTTGACCTCTCTGATGCAAATGGTGAAAACGACAGCAGCCATCTCACAATTATCTGCTCAAAGTTTACCTTTCATATCGGTGTTAACGGATCCTACAATGGGTGGTGTCTCAGCTAGTTTTGCTATGATTGGTGATGTTGTTATCGCTGAGCCCGACGCTTTGATCGGCTTTGCCGGGCCGCGAGTGATAGAGCAAACTGTAAGACAGACCTTGCCGGATGGGTTTCAGCGCTCGGAGTTTTTATTGGAACACGGTGCGATAGATATAATCATTGATCGTCGAGAAATGAAGGATCGATTAGGCAACCTACTGTCATTGTTCACACGTATTCGAACATCAGAATAGCCTTATTAATTTGTATGTCTATTAATTTTCTATTTTATAGGCCTTGAGTAAGTCGCTCGCAGATTGGTTGTGCCGCATCAACTCGGTACATCACAAAGAGATCGATTTAAGTCTGGATCGACTTCAAAAAGTTATCCAAGATCTGTCGCTTCGTCCGCGATGCCCTGTCATTACTGTTGGGGGTACTAACGGAAAGGGGTCTACGTGTGCAATGCTGGAAGCGATTTATACGAAAGCAGGTTACCGCGCGGGTGTGTTTGCATCACCGCATTTATTACGTTTCAATGAAAGAATAAGATTGGCTAATGCCGAGGTTGATGATGACGCCATTATTTCTTCATTTGTAAGAATAGATTGTGCCCGAGGCGATGTTAGTCTTACATATTTTGAATTTTCATTTCTTGCGGCTTTGGACATTTTTCTTGCACAAGACGTTGATTTAATTATTTTAGAGGTCGGTCTTGGAGGACGTTTCGATGCGACGAACGTTTTGGACCCTATTTGTGCCATTGTTACGAACGTGGGACTCGATCATATGGAGTATTTAGGGGAGACTCGAGAGAAGATCGGTGCTGAGAAAGCTGCAATTTTTCGAGGCGGTGACGCGTACTCAATATGTGGAGATGAAGACCCGCCTCAATCGATCTTAGATACTGCTTCTGCTATAGACACAGACTTGCAATTGATTGACAGAGATTTTGGTTTTGTAAGAGATTCATCTAGTTGGAAATTTTGGTCTACAGATGGATCTCGGATGAATTTAGCCTTTCCGCTGATGCAAGGCGAGCATCAATTAGCAAATGCGAGTGTGTCAATTCAAGCGGCTACTCTCCTCAAAAATATGCTGCCTATCGATGCTGCTGCAATCCGAGAAGGGCTATTAACAGCGAAAAGATTGGGACGGTTTCAAGCGCTGCCGTCACGCCCATTGGTCGTGTTGGATGTGGCGCATAATGTGGCATCTATAACCATTTTAGTCAGAGAGTTGAAGCGCGCGCCCTTTAAGGGTAAGACAAGAGTCATTTTTGGAGTGATGGCGGATAAGCAATACGTCGAAATGATAACTTTGTTAACTTCTGTTGCTGATCAGTTATTCGTGTGTGCGCTTGAGGGAGAACGGTCGGCTGATCCAGATGTTGTTGTAGCTCGGGCGACTATAAGTCTAGGTAGCGATCAATTAATATCATGGAGCTCGGTAGCTAAGGCTATGGATAAGCTACTGGAGATCAGTGGCTCGGATGATAGAATTGTGATTTGCGGGTCATTTTTGACTGTATCGGCTGCGTTAAATCACCCATTTGTTTCCGGCTTAGTACATAATAGAATCTAAAGGAAGGTGCTTAACACGAATTATGCTGGCAGGAGAAGAAGCGGGTGAATTGGAACTCAAGAAGCAAGCGAGACGGAGGCTAGTTGGAGCCATTGCGTTGGTTCTTCTTGTGGTCACGCTGGTTCCATTATTGTTAGATAATGAGCCCAAAAAAATTTCTGACGACGTGGAAATAAATATAATTTCTACATCTGGATCAGTGAAATCATCGGAGGTTGCAAGTTTGAGCCGAAACGCTGGGCTTGATCGCGGTCACCAATCGCCAGATCTGCCGAAGTCTATTGCCTCTGCGCAGGATGGGGGTGTTAATTCAAAAAATTCAAGTTTGTCTCAAGCGAATGTTGAGACGGATTCGGGGTATGTCGTGCAGTTGGGAGCATTTTCAAAGGAAAAAAAAGCCCTAAGTCTTGTGAAGAAGCTTCAGGATAATGGGTTTTCGGTAATTTCTGAAAGATTCGAGGGTTCGAGCGGCCCTATGACTCGTGTGTCAGTGGGTGTTTTATCGTCGATGGAGGAAGCGGAGAACACCCGCAAGCGTTTGGAGTTTAGAAAGCTGACAGTCGGTGACACCAAAATTACTCGAAGTAAACCGTAGGCTTAATATTTGGGCATGGAACTAAACCTCAATTGGTTTGATTATGGATTCATAGCTGTTTTACTCATTTCAACTATTTATGGGTTTTATCGCGGCTTTACACTTGAGATTTTTTCTCTTTTAACTTGGGTTTTAGCCGTTTGGACAGCTAAAGTTTCTGTTGCTCCTATCTCTGGATTATTTGATCAAGTAATTATTAGTCCAAGGCTTAGGCTAATTGTTATTTTTGTCGTAGTTCTAATTTTAGCGTTGTTTTTATTTCATTTTCTTACGGTTAAGCTTTGCAGATTGATTAAAGCATCGGCGCTCACAGGAATGGATCGGGCGTTAGGGGCTTTATTCGGACTGACTCGGGGAGTTTTAATTTCAGCACTAGCAGTTATTATTTTTAGTTCGACGGAGTTCTCTCGCAAGCATGCGTGGCAGGACGCTCAGCTCCGATTTCCATTGGAGGTCGTTGCTTCGTTTCTTCAAGTAAAAATGCCTGAGCTTGACTGGGATATCTCACCAAAGTAATAGGCACGGTGTATATAATCGCTTTAGAACTTACATAGGGAGATTTTTGATGTGCGGTTTGCTTGGAGCAGTAGCAAAGTCACCAGTTAACCAACTGCTCTACGATGGATTACAGGTGCTCCAACATCGAGGTCAAGATGCGGCGGGCATTGTGACTGCCGATGGACCTAATTTTCATATGCATAAGGGTGGTGGGCTGGTCCGCGATGTGTTCAGAACTCGAAATATGCTGCTGTTAGTCGGAAATTCTGGTATTGGACATTGTCGGTATCCTACAGCGGGATCCGCTAATGCTTTTGAAGAAGCGCAGCCTATGTACGTAAACTCGCCGTTTGGCATTGTTCTTGGGCACAATGGAAATTTAACAAACTCTCAGAGGTTGAAGGTCGAGCTTTTTCGACAAGATCTCAGGCACGTCAATACGAACTCCGATTCTGAGGTTTTATTGAATGTTTTTGCTCATGAATTACAGAAATCTAGTGTTGGCGTTAACTTAACTACCAAGGCTATTTTTGAAGCTGTCAA
Source organism: Pseudomonadota bacterium (assembly GCA_027624715.1). Taxonomy (NCBI): domain Bacteria; kingdom Pseudomonadati; phylum Pseudomonadota; species Pseudomonadota bacterium. The sequence goes on along the minus strand of JAQBTV010000004.1, from coordinate 98,138 downwards.
AGGGGTTCATAAGCGGGTACAAGGTGCGTATGCGGTTGTTGCTATGATTTCTGGCTATGGACTGCTTGCTTTTCGCGACCCGTTCGGAATTAGGCCACTTGTTTATGGCATGAGACAAAAAGGCGCAGATAAAGAGTATCTGGTTGCCTCGGAAACGGTAGCATTAGATACGCTCGGTTTTAAGTATGTCAGAGATGTTGAGCCTGGCGAGGCCATATTTTTTTCAAATGATGGAGTGGTTAGTGAGCAACAATGTGCCTCAAATCCGCAGCGCTATCCTTGTATTTTTGAATTTGTCTACCTAGCCAGGCCTGATTCGGTCATTGATGGCATTTCTGTACACGAGACCAGGATGAGGATGGGGGAGACACTAGCGAAAAAGATTAAATATCAATATTCGGACTTGAAAATAGATGTAGTAATCCCGATTCCGGATTCAAGCCGACCATCGGCAATGGAGATTGCTGATGGGATTGGAGTGCCCTATCGAGAGGGGTTTATAAAAAATCGTTATATTGGCCGTACCTTTATCATGCCGGGTAGAGAAGTTAGAGAAAAATCAGTCCGACAAAAACTCAACGCAATCGGATCTGAATTCCAAGGTAAAAATGTACTGCTTGTTGACGACTCCATCGTGCGAGGGACTACTAGTCGGGAAATTGTGCAAATGGCAAGGGATGCTGGGGCAACTAAGGTATACTTCGCGTCTGCCGCTCCTCCAGTTCGTTTTCCCAACGTGTATGGTATTGATATGCCAAGCTCAAAGGAGCTGATAGCGCATGGTCGGGACGAGGAGGCTATAGCAGCCGAAATTGGAGTTGACCGTATTATCTATCAAACCGTTGAAGACTTGATAGCCGCTTGCGCTTCGTTCAACCCGAAAATTACACAGTTTGAAGCTTCGTGTTTCACTGGGCAGTATGTGACCGGAGACGTATCGGCAGACTATTTAGTTTCTTTAGAGAGTGATCGGAACGATGAGAAGCTCTCATCAGTTTTTCAAGCAACTGCTGACTTAGAGTAGGATGTGATCAGTAGGTGGCGTGAATCGTAAATTGGTTGTGAGCCATCTTCAATATAAGAATTGGTCTAAGCAGCCTGCTTCATTTATCACCAAGGCTTGTCCTCGAGTGTGCCAATCTGCGAGCACGAATCTTTCTAGAATTTGCTCATTAACCAACTGTTTATGATGGGCATGGCGGTGCGTGTGCCCATGAATAATTCTGCGACAGTTGTACATTTCAAATGCCTCTTTTACGCTTTCAATTGAAACATCCATGATTTCAGCAGCTTTGTTTCTTTTTGAGGCCTCACTTTTTTCCCGATAATTTTCTGCTCGTTTGTTCCTCTCGTTAATTGGTAGCTTTAAAACATCATCGATCCACTGCTTAGATCTAATAACTGAACGTATTGCTTGATACTCTTTGTCATCAGTGCACCATTGGTCTCCGTGGCTTAGCAGTGTTTTTTCGCCATGAATCTCAATCAGATACGGATCTGAAAGTATCTCCCCACGCGTCAGCTTGGCTAACTGCTCGCCTATCAAAAAATCTCTATTACCTCGCATGATGCTGAGCTTGGCTCCTGTATTTGTCATATCTCTTAAAGCTGGCACGACAGTCGAAAATAGAGGATTGTTGATGTCATCATCTCCAACCCAGTAGTCGAATAGGTCGCCGAGAATAAATAAGTGATTGGCTGGAGTTGCATATCTCTCTAGTAACCGCAAAAATATATTTGTTTTTTCGGTTGCCAAAGCGGATAAATGTAGGTCCGAAATGAAAATGAAATTTGTATTAGATTTCATTTACTTAGGCAGGGTGTGTCGCATTCCGTCAGATTCGCGCCACATTTTCTATGATGACGGCCTCATTAGGCACATCTTGATGGAATCCACTGGTTCCTGTTGAGACGCCTTTAATTTTATCGACTGTTTGCTCCCCTCCGACGACCTTAGCAAATACACAGTAGCCGTGTCCTTGGGGTGTTTCAGATGAGAAGTTAAGAAAGTTGTTATTAGATACATTAATGAAGAACTGCGAAGTGGCTGAGTGAACGTCGTTGGTTCGAGCCATTGCAAGGGTATAAGTGTCATTCTTCAACCCGTTATTAGCCTCATTTTTGATGGGCGCTTGAGTCTCCTTCTCTTTCATGTTGGCGTCCATACCGCCACCTTGGATCATGAATCCGTTGATAACCCGATGAAAGATTGTGCCGTCATAGAAGCCAGAATCGACATAATGCAGAAAGTTTTCTACTGTTTTCGGGGCTTTTTCTTCATTTAGTTCAATGACGATATCTCCCATTGAGGTTTTTACTTTTACTTGTAGTGCCATTAATTTCTCTCTTTAATGTGGTGTGAATGCGCGTTATTTAATTCACGAACTGGTTTAATACTTCAAAACTTGATGCTGTTCAATGAAATAGTCTGTCTAACGATATCAGAAATGGTACCGGCAAGTCCATGTGAGCTACAATCTGAAGGTATTTTCGAGGCTCAAAAGAGGTGCTCTGCTATACTTCACAGCTCTAAATTATGCATTAGACAAAAGCTTAGTCGATTTTTTTATGTAGTTTTGAGACGTCACTTGTTATCGCAATATGTTAAAAATTTTTAATACCTTGACTCGTAATAAAGAAGTTTTTGAGTCGATTCAAGAAAATACAGTGCGTATGTACGTTTGTGGAATGACGGTTTATGATTTCTGTCATTTGGGCCATGCGCGGGTAATGGTTGTTTTCGATATGGTGCGAAGTTGGCTTCGCTCATCTGGTTACGAGGTGATTTATGTTCGGAATATCACTGATATAGATGACAAGATTATAAATAGGGCGAATGAGAATCAAGAGACGTTCTTAGATTTGACGCAGCGCTATATTCAAGCCATGAATGATGATGCCGCCGCACTTGGCGTCTCCTCACCAGATTTTGAGCCAAAGGCTTCCGATAATATCTCGCAGATGATCGGGCTGATTGAACAGTTGTTTGCAAAAGGACTTGCTTATGCGGGCTCTGCTGGCGATGTCTATTACTCGGTTAATAAATTCAAGGGCTACGGGAGGCTGTCGGGAAAATCACTAGACGATCTTCGAGCTGGCGAGCGAGTGGATGTTAATGTCGATAAGAAATATCCCATGGATTTTGTGCTCTGGAAGGCAGTAAAACCAGGGGAGCCATCTTGGCCATCTCCTTGGGGTGAGGGGAGGCCAGGTTGGCACATTGAGTGCTCAGCAATGAGTGAGAGATATTTGGGCGCATATTTTGATATTCATGGTGGAGGGCAGGATCTTCAATTTCCTCATCATGAGAATGAGATTGCTCAGTCTGAGGGGGCGCATGGTCATAAGTTTGTGAATTATTGGATGCATAACGGGTTCGTCCGTGTCGACGATCAAAAGATGTCTAAATCACTGGGCAATTTTTTTACTGTTCGGGAGCTATTGGCCAAGTATGATGCAGAGGTGATTCGATTTTTCATTCTTCGAGCGCATTATCGAAGCCCATTAAAGTATTCTGACTACCATTTGGATGATGCTAAGTTAGGCTTGACTCGGCTCTATACATCGCTAAAGGATATCACTTTCGACTCTGTTCCTGATGAGGTTGATTGGGACGATTCTCGAGCTAAGAAATTTCGAGACGCATTAGATGATGACCTCAATACGCCTGAGGCGATGTCAGTACTATTTGACTTGGTGAGTGACTTGAATCGAGAGCGGAGTGTTGCTACCGCAAAACTATTGAGGAGTTTAGCGGGAATTTTAGGTCTCCTAGTGCGAGAACCATCTGAGTTCCTCCAGTCCCGAGGGAATTCTGTGTTTTCAGCCGTTGAGATTGAGGCCATGATCAAGCAAAGGGACGAGGCTCGCGCAAACAAAAATTTTAATGACGCAGATGAATTAAGAGATCGACTATTGAAGGCTGGCATTATCCTAGAAGATGCGTCGGGAAAAACCACTTGGCGGAGACCTTAATCTTCAAAAAAACTTTTTACTTTATCCATCCATGATTTTGCCTTTGGGCTGTGTAAATGAGAGTTAGATTGATTGATTTCTTCAAGATCAGCGAGTAATTCCTTCTGCCTGTCAGTTAAATTGACCGGAGTCTCGACAAGGACGTGACACATAAGATCGCCATATCCGCTGCTACGTACTCCTTTTATTCCTTTTCCGCGCAACCTAAAAGTCTTGCCTGTTTGCGTTTCAGAGGAGATTTTTATTTTGGCAGAACCATCAAGCGTAGGAACTTGAATCTCTCCTCCTAAAGCCGCTGTGGTAAAACTGATCGGCATCTCGCAGTGAAGATTATTCCCATCTCGCGTGAAGACTTCGTGCGCCAGCGTGTTAACGACGACATAGAGGTCCCCTGGAGGGCCTCCGTTAACACCGGCCTCACCTTCTCCTGAAAGCCGTATACGGTCGCCTTGGTCTACTCCCGCAGGGATTTTAACTGATAGTGTTTTGTTGTCTCTAATCCTACCTTGCCCGGCACAATCACTGCATGGTGTCCCAATGACTTTTCCAGATCCTTGACAATTAGGACACGTCTGAGCAATGGAGAAGAATCCTTGAGTTACGCGAACCTGGCCCTGGCCTTGACATGTTGAACAGGTGGTCGGTGAGGTTCCTGGTTTGGCACCGGTTCCCTTACAAGGGCTACATTCTTTGTAGGATGGGATCCTGATTTTTGTTTCAGTACCTCTTGCCGCTTCTTCAAGTGAAATTTCAAGGTTATATTTTAAGTCCGACCCACGATAAACATTTGAGCGTCTATCTCCGCGCCCACTACCAAATACATCGCCAAAAATGTCACCGAATGAGTCGGAGAATCCTCCGAAGCCGCTCCCGCCACCCATGCCTGAAGACCCATCAACACCAGCATGACCATATTGGTCATAGGCAGCTCTTTTTTGAGGATCTGATAAAACCTCATAGGCTTCCTTCACTTCCGTAAACTGTCCTTCAGCTTTCGGATTGTCTGGGTTTTTATCGGGATGGTACTTCATAGCAAGCCGTCGATAGATCTTCTTGAGGTCGCTATCGCTTGTATCCCGATTGGTTCCAAGTACTTCGTAATAATCTCGTTTGGCCATATTAATTTTTTGCGGCAAGTAGCTTTTAAAAAAGCAAAATGGTCGAGAGAGATGCCTTCTCGACCATTGCTTTACTACATGATCTAAAATTCACAATTAAGATGTTTTGTTATCGTCTTGAACTTCCTCAAACTCTGCGTCGACAACATCTCTATCACCATCCCGGTTTCCGTCTTGACCTTCACCAGTTGGTGATTTAGCCTGACTCGCATACATTTTTTCAGCTAAGGATTGAGCTAAGCCTGACAACACTTGCGATTTAGCTTCAATATCGTCTTTACCACCATTTTTCAACGCCTCTTCAGCATCCTTTGCCGCTTCCTCAACCTTTGTTTTTTCCTCTTCGGAAATTTTGTCCGCGCTTTCGTTGAGTGTTTTGCGGACACTGTGTATCAGAGAGTCACACTGGTTTCTAACATCGACTAATTCCCTAGCTTTCCGGTCGTCTTCAGCATGGGCTTCCGCGTCTTTTATCATTTTTTCGACTTCCTCATCAGATAGGCCAGAGTTAGCCTTGATGGTGATTTTATTTTCTTTTCCCGTTGCTTTATCTTTGGCTGAGACATGTAATATGCCGTTGGCATCAATGTCAAAATTGACCTCAATTTGCGGCATCCCCCGCGAAGCTACTGGAATGTCGGTCAAATTAAATTGACCTAAGGATTTATTATCTTTCGACATTTCACGCTCTCCTTGAAGGACATGGATCGTGACGGCTGTTTGGTTATCCTCGGCTGTTGAGAACACTTGATTTGCTTTTGTTGGTATGGTCGTATTCTTTTGGATAATCTTTGTCAAGACACCACCTAAAGTCTCGATTCCAAGTGACAGTGGTGTTACGTCGAGCAATAAGACATCCTTAACATCACCTCGTAAAACACCACCTTGGATTGCCGCGCCTACCGCAACGGCCTCATCTGGATTGACGTCTTTGCGTGGTTCTTTGTTAAAGAAGTTCTTAACTGTTTCCTGAACTTTGGGCATTCTTGTCATGCCGCCAACAAGGATTATGTCATCGATATCAGACGTTTTAACTCCCGCATCTTTGATTGCGACGCGACAAGGCTCAACTGTTCGGCTGATTAAGTCCTCTACTAAACTTTCGAGCTTGGCCCGCGTTATTTTGATATTAAGATGTTTGGGCCCTGACGCGTCAGCAGTGATGTAAGGTAAGTTCACATCGGTCTGTTGACTAGAGGACAGTTCAATTTTAGCTTTCTCTGCCGCTTCTTTAAGACGCTGTAATGCTAAGACATCGCCACGAAGGTTTACCCCTTGATCTTTCTTAAATTCGTCCGCTAGGTAATCTATGATCCGCTGGTCGAAATCTTCACCTCCTAAGAATGTATCTCCATTTGTAGAGAGCACCTCAAATTGATGTTCACCATCCACTTCAGCGATTTCGATAATTGAAACATCGAAGGTTCCACCCCCCAAGTCGTAAATGGCAATTTTTCGGTCACCTCGTTTCTTGTCCATGCCGAATGCAAGTGCTGCAGCAGTTGGTTCATTGATAATCCGTTTCACTTCTAATCCGGCAATTTTCCCGGCGTCTTTGGTAGCTTGACGCTGTGAGTCGTTAAAGTATGCGGGGACCGTAATGACGGCCTCGGTGACTTCCTCGCCCAGATAGTCCTCTGCCGTTTTCTTCATTTTGATGAGCACTTGGGCTGAAATTTCTGGAGGTGCACTTTGCTTTCCTCGTACCTCTACCCAGGCATCACCATTTTTAGCGCTGACAATCGTGAATGGAGAGTTTCCCTTTGCTTTTACAACCTCCTCATCTTGAAAGCGGCGGCCAATTAATCGTTTGACTGCAAACAATGTATTTTTAGGGTTTGTGACCGCCTGTCTTTTTGCTGGTGCACCCACAAGGACTTCACCATCTTCCGTATAGGCAATAATCGAAGGCGTGGTGCGTCCCCCTTCGGCGTTTTCAAGCACCTTGGCTTCACCGCCATCCATGACTGCTACGCAGGAGTTTGTGGTTCCTAGATCAATACCAATGATTCTGCCCATGTCTGTAATCCTCAATTCTATAAGTGTTTGTTATTAAGTTGGGCCGATTAACTGCTTTTCAACCCTTTTATTCCTTGGATTTTGCTACGCTGACCAAAGCCGGTCTGATCAAGCGGTCGTTAAGAAGATATCCTTTTTGAAAAACGCTAAGAATGGTATTCGTAGCCTTGTCTGAATCTACAGCGCTCATCGCCTGATGTTTGTGAGGATCGAGGGTTTCTCCGAGAGGGGTGATTTCATTAATCCCGAAGGACTCAAAGACTTTCGTTAATTGTTTTAGAGTTAACTCGACCCCATTATAGGTGGCGCCAAAAGTCAAATTGTCATTTTCTAGGGCTGCTTCGAGACTATCTTTTACAACAAGCAGTTCCGTAGAAAAACGCTCTAATGCATATTTATGTGCCGCAGCGACATCTATCTGTGCTCGTTTACGAACGTTGTCTAATTCTGCCGTTGCGCGTAACCACGCATCTTTGTGTTTTTCAGCTTCAGCAAAAGCTAGTTGGAGTTGCTCTAATATGTTTTCTGATGGTTCGGAATCTTGAGGGAGAGGCGCTATAGGCGCCTCAGCGATCTCTTGGTTCATTTTGGTATCCGTGACTGGCTCTTCTATTTTTTGGTTTTCAATTGATTTGTCAATTTCTTTTTCAGACATTACACAACCGCTCCAATATATCTAAGTCGACTAATTGAGGGCGAATTTTTTAATTTCAAGCCCTGCATTAAGGAAATATTGGTCTTTATTCTGCTAATCTACCGCCTTAGCTGGTTATGACCTAATGGAGAAAATATGTGGCAACTGACTGGTTTTAGGATTTTTACTTTAATACTGCTCGTTATTTACTTTGGGCCTGTTAATCCAGCGTTATCAGCGACTTCGGTCCATGTTGGGGCTAGTTCATATAGTATTTCTGGGCAGTCTGCGCTTATTTTAACTGCTGAAATGGAATCCAAAGGACCTGTAGGCGATGATGGGAAGCGTCATCCGGCCAAAACAAAATGGGATTTGCAGTGGCGGTTTAAACAAAAAGAGTCCAATGCCGAGTGTATCGTCGAATCTATAGGGATTTCTCTGGGTATCACGCATACGAAGCCAATTTGGCGAGATCGAAGCCAAGCCAGCCAGGCTTTAATTGACCGGTGGGCCTTATTTGAGAGTGCGTTGGTAAAGATTCAGAAGTATCACGCTGACCTTGCCCTGCAGGCTGCCTCAGAAATTGAGAAAAGGGTGCTCAAGGTAACACCTCAAAAGAGTTGTAAGGAGTTAGAGGTGATGATTGGTGCAATAGTGCATAACGTCAAAGAGAAGTACCGACAACGAAAAGCTGATTACGAAGCCAGCACTAGTTATGGTCGTCGATCGGGGTTGCGTTTAATGTGATCGAATCGTGACACAGGAACTTTTATTAATTCATTGCTCCTCTTTTTAAGGCTTCCGATCGGCTTACATTTGCCTCGTTTTTAGCTTCTACCAGGTTTTTTTCCTGAGTTAGCCAACCGCCAAGATTGTCAACGACAATTTGATGTAAGCCCTCAATCCAAATGGTACTGTCATTTAGGCACGGAATATAGTGAAAATTTGCGCCACCATGCGTGAGAAACTCTTCTCGGTTTTCTATATTGATTTCTTCAAGCGTCTCTAAGCAGTCTGCAACAAACCCTGGGCAAAAAACGTCAATTCGGCGCAACTTGTTTCTGCCTAAATCCTTCATGACCTCTATGGTGTATGGCTTTAGCCATTCAGCTCTACCGAATCGTGATTGAAACGTTGTAACAATATTTTTAGGCTCAAAATCTAATCGTTCAGCGAGAAGTCGGCTCGATTTGTAACACTCGCAGTGATAGGGGTCCCCTTTGGTCAGGCTAAATTTTGGCACGCCATGGTACGACAGTACTAATTTATCCGGTTTGCCATGAGCTACCCAGTACTGCTGTATCCGTTGTGATAGGGCCTCGATATAGCCATTGTGATCGTGGAAGTGTTTCAGTAAGCGTAGGCTTGGCACGTTCCGAACATTTTTAAGGCTGTTAAAAACCGCATCAAAGATGCTGCCCGTGGTACTCGAATTATATTGAGGGTAGAGCGGAATGACTAATATTCGGTCGCAGCCCTCAGATTTAAGTTTGATTAATTCACCGTCGACAGATGGTTTCCCGTAACGCATTGCTGATTTGACAATAACTTTGGGAAATGTGTCGCCAGTAAATGTTGACTGTAGGAGGTCAGCTTGTTTTTCGGTATAGATTCTTAATGGAGACCCTTGATCGGACCAAATTGAAGCATATTTTTTTGCAGAAGCTTTGGGCCTCGTTCTCAGAATGATGCCGTTTAGGATCAGCCACCAAATCGGTCTTGGAATTTCAACAACCCTGCGATCCCACAAAAATTCACTAAGGTACTCTCTAACCGCTTCTTTGGTGGGCGCCTTAGGAGTTCCTAAATTTACTAATAAGATGCCTATATTAGTAATCGAGCCGTGGCTGTATTCAGGTTCTTTTTGGAGTTTCATTTGGTTTGTCGGTTACTAGTGAATCAAAAGTTAGAGGTGAGAAAGCGCTCCTGATAGAAGCTTCGCCGTGATATCTACGATGGGAATAACCCGTTCATAAGCCATACGGGTGGGCCCGATGACGCCGACCGTGCCGACAACTTTCCCATCAATTTCATAGGGCGCTGTCACGACACTGCATTCGTCTAAGGGAACTAAACCAGATTCTCCGCCAATATAAATTTGGATGCCGCCGGCTCGATCGCTGGTATCGAGTAGTTGGAGAATCCCAGTTTTTTTGTCAAACATGTCAAATAGCGTTCTCAGACTGTCTATATTGATTGAAAGATCACGAACGCTCAGCAGATTTTTTTCGCCCGAGACGATATATTCTTCAGCTTTGAACGAGTTTTCTTCTCCCGCTGATATCGCCAATGTCATCAGTTGAGAAATGTCTTCCTTGAGTTTTTTTAATTCAGTTTGAATGCGTGACTTAATCGCATCAAAAGACATGCCTGCATAGCTTTGGTTTAGATAGTTAGTTGCCTCTGTGAGTTCAGAATCCGAAAATTTACGTGATGCCTCTAAGACCTTATTCTGCACGTCTCCATCAGGGGTAACCACGATCAGTAAGATGCGTTTATCGGATAACGAAACAAATTCGATACGTCGAAAAGAGGTGCTATGCCTGGAAGGCGATTTGACTACGCCGGCAAATTGAGTCAGGTTTGAGAGTAGTTGAGACGCTGTTGTGATCAGTCGGTCCGCGCTATCTGGTCGGAACTGGTCCTTAATCTGGTGCAGCTCAATTGAATCCAAAGGTTGCACGGTAAGCAATGAGTCGACGAAAAATCGATAGCCGCGTGGAGTTGGTATTCTGCCTGCAGAGGCATGTGGGCTGGCGATGAATCCCGTTTCTTCAAGGTCAGCCATGATATTGCGGATGCTGGCGGGGCTCAGCTCCAGTCCAGATGATTTAGCGAGTTGCCGAGAACTGGTGGGTTGGCCATCAGAAATATGCTTTTCTATGAGTGATTTGAGTAAAATTCGCGATCTTTCATTCATCATATCTTCATTTTACAAAGTTTTTGCCTAAGATTTAGGTTTTTTTATGCCTTAGAATTTGCGATGATGAAATCCATCTCTCGTGTATAACGTAAATTATGAATAAATTTAATCGAGTTTGCATAGTCGGCAAGTATAAAAGTCCTGAGGTCGCGCGCCCTGTATCCCAGCTTATTGATTTCCTACAAGGGGAAGGGGTTCATTGTTTGGTCGATGATTTGACTGCCCAGCAATTATTTGGAGTTAAGGTCGACTCGGGGACCATAGATGAAGTGGTTGGCCGCAGTGATCTCGTCGTGGTTTTAGGTGGGGATGGGACGTTGCTGGGTCTTGCGAGAACCGTCGCTACGCATAACGTACCCCTTCTGGGGATCAATCTGGGACGGTTAGGGTTTCTGGCAGATATATCCCTGAAAAAAATGGTCGCTAGTTTGCGTGCGGTTTTGCAAGGGGAATATGTCATTGATGAGCGAATCATGCTTGAAGTGAGCGCTGAAAATGAGCCTGGAACTGGCGTTTGGGCCCTCAACGACATTTCAGTGGGTAAGGGGCAGAGTGGTAGCCTTATTCACATGGCGGTTACTATTGATGGAGAGTTCGCTTACGATCTTCGATCTGATGGGTTGGTGGTGTCAACTCCGACGGGGTCTACGGCTTATGCGCTTTCTGCGGGCGGCCCTATTATTGTGCCATCGGTGGACTGTATCTTGCTGGTCCCGGTGTGCCCTCACTCACTTTCAAATCGACCTATTGTTGTTCCAGGGAGCTCAAAAATTGAAATCGAAATAATGGAAGCAGTTGATGCGCGCGTGCATGTAGACAGTCATACCCATTTGAGTATCCGAGAAGGTGGGAGACTGATGATTCAAGTGGCAACCTCCAAGGTTCGATTGGTTCATTCAAAGGGGCACGAGTACTTCGGCACACTGCGCGAGAAGCTGCATTGGGCAAGAACGATGGGATCCTAACGTTGCAGAAAGTTTATTTATGTTGAACCGCTTAACGGTGAAAGATTACGTCCTGATCGATTCGGTTGAGCTCGAATTAGGCCGCGGTTTTACTGTCCTTACGGGGGAAACGGGAGCAGGAAAATCGATTGTGTTAGGGGCAATCAGCCTTATCTTGGGTGGTCGCTCTGATGTGGGCAGCATAAGAGCGGGTGCGAACCGAGCTGATATTGTTGCAGAGTTTGATGTATCGAGTCTGCCTCATGTTTTTTCTTTTTTGGAAGAATCTGATCTAGGTAGTGAGGATTGCGTGCTTAGGCGTGTTATTGATACTGTAGGTCGTTCACGGGCTTGGATCAATGGCGTACCTGTGACGGTAAAGCAACTCAAAGACCTTGGTGCTTTGCTAGTTGATATCCATGGACAGCATGAGCATTATTCTTTGGTTGATGTATCGTCACACTATAAGGTCTTGGATCGTTTTGGTCATCTATCTGAGTCAGTACGGTTAGTAGAAGAGCGTTGGCAATATTGGCGGTCTGTGAAGGCGCAATTATCTGAATATCTAGAGCAGGCCGATGCATTAAAGCAAAAAGTAGAGGGATTGCTGGATACACAAAAAGATTTATATGCGTTAGATTTTTCTCCACAAGAGTGGTGTCACACGGTTGATCAACACCGTAAATTGAGTAACCTCAGCGAGCTAATCAGTGCGGCTAGCGAATCTGTTCATTTGCTCGGCAATGGTGACCAAAATATTCTCTCCATTCTCGCCGACGTTCGATCGAAGCTTGATCGGGTGGCTGAAGTTGATATTCAGATTGGTGAGATGTTAAAAGATCTTGATAGCTTAGAGATTCAGCTGTCCGAGTTTAATCGGGATCTTCGTCGATACGCGGAATCCTTAGATGTTGACCCGGGTATGGCCGAGCTTTTAGAGAAAAGGATTGCTGACGTCCAAAGATGTGCTCGTAAATATGGCGTTTCTCCAGAAGAATTGTTTCAGCTGAGATCGAACGTAGAGCTTGAGCTTAAGCAGTTAGCTGTGATTACGGATGCTGATGAACTTCAAAAAGCAGAAACTATTGCTCAAGAGGATTACCTCAAAGTGGCTCGAAAGTTGAGCTCGGATCGAGCAAAGGCAGCAGCCGAAATGACGCAAAAGGTTAATGCTGCGCTCACGGATTTGGCCATGTCTGGTGTTCGGTTTGAGGCTCGGCTCATCCCCAAAAGCGAGCCTGGTTTGGCTGGTCTTGAACAGGTTGAGTTTTACGTATCGACTAATCCAGGCTTAGAGGCCAAGCCTGTGGGTAAGGTCGCGTCTGGGGGGGAACTTTCTCGAATATCGCTTGCGATACAATCGGTCATTTACCAAGATTCTGCTGTGCCTACGGTGATATTTGATGAGGTTGATTCTGGAGTTGGGGGAGCGGTTGCTGAAATTGTTGGTCGAATGTTGAAGGCTGTCGGAGAAAACGCACAAGTTTTATGCGTAACGCATTTGCCTCAAGTGGCGGCTCTTGCTGATACTCATTGGAGAGTCACAAAAGTCCAGTCAGAATCTGTGTCCAGCACACTTTTGCAAAGGCTTCAGCGTAAGGAGTGCGTTGATGAGATTGCGAGAATGTTGGCGGGTGAAGTAATTTCAGAACACGCTAAAGCGCATGCTCGTGAGTTGATTAAATTAGGAGTAAGGTAAAGTCGTTTCTCTCTGAATCTTTAGCTTTTATCTTTGTGTGGGCAGTTTGACTTGGTGCAGTCGGCGTAAATGTGCAGTGAGTGTCCGAGAATCTCAAAACCTTTATCTTTCGCGATTTTTGTTTGTCGGAGCTCAATCTCTTCGTCATAGAATTCCTCTACTCGGCCGCATTGGTTACATACCAAATGATCGTGGTGCTCCCCTTGATTAAGCTCATAAACGGCTTTGCCTGATTCGAAGTGGTGTCGAATAAGAATGCCAGCTTGCTCGAATTGTGTGAGCACCCGATAGACCGTGGCTAGCCCGACGTCCATATCGTCTTCCAACAGATGGCGATAAATGTCCTCTGCTGACAGGTGTCGCGCAGTCGATATTTCAAACACGTTAATTATCTTTAAGCGGGGAAGTGTTGCCTTTAGCCCCATGTTTTTGAGATTTAATGGTGTTTTCATGACGGTGTAATTTCTTTGACTTTAGCCTATCATAACGGTTTCGTTACATCTTGACTAACCTTCAGGTTGAAATTTGGCATGACTGGATTCTTTATTCGTATTTTCAAGGGCTTGAGCGCCATCGCGCTTACATTTTTTTTATCCTCATGTTTCCTGTCTCCCTACAAAATGGAAGTCAGGCAGGGAAACTATGTCGAGCAAGATATGTTAATGAAGCTTAAGCCAGGCATGTCGAAGGATCAGGTGACTTTTATTTTGGGGACACCTTTAGTCATTGATCCCCTCACGCCGAATCATTGGAACTACGTTTACTTGTCTGGCTCTGCTGGAGATGTCAAAAGAGCGAGAACGATAGTCGTTATCTTTGAGGAGGATGTTTTGAAGAGGTTAGAGGGTGACGTGGCATTAGGAAGCTCGGGGAATAAGTGAGGGGATGTATCATGGGCCGAGAATTAATAGATCTCAGAATTAGCCAACTGAAAATATCGTTATGAATAAAATAAAAATTGCTGTATGCGGGGCTTCAGGAAAGATGGGGCGTGCGTTAATTGGTGCCATTCGAGATGATGACGCGCTAAACCTTTCCGGGGCTTTGGAGCTGCCAGGCAATCCTCATTTAGGTAAGGATGCTGGTGCGTTACTCGGATTTGTGTCGGGAGTGAACATATCGTCAGATATTGCGTTTGTCGCTGATGGGGCAGAAGTTTTGATTGATTTTACAAGGCCTGAGGGAACGCTTCGACATTTGGAGGCATGTGTGTCGAATAAGACTGCTCTGGTTATTGGCACAACAGGTTTTTCAGATCAGGAAAAGGCAGCTATAAAGCGTGGCGCCGAGACTATTGCTATTGTGATGGCTCCAAATATGAGTGTTGGAGTTAACGTTTTGTTGCGGTTATTAAAAACGGCCGCTCAAGCGCTTGACGAGGGTTATGACATTGAGATTGTTGAGGCGCATCATAAACACAAAGTTGATGCTCCATCTGGAACTGCATTGCGAATGGGGGAAGTTATCGCGGAGTCTCTGGGAAGAGATCTATCGGATTGTGCTGTTTATGGACGAGCAGGTACTACGGGTGAGCGCAATCAGAAGGCGATTGGATTTTCCGCTGTGCGTGCAGGAGATATCGTAGGAGAGCATACGGCTATATTCGCGGGGACGGGAGAGCGAATCGAAATTACTCATAAAGCCTCGGACAGGAGTAACTTTGCGGTCGGAGCTATTAGGGCAGCAAAGTTTTTGTCAGGTAAGAGTAGGGGCCTATTTGATATGGAAGATGTTCTTGGCAACTAGCCGTTCTTAGGATTGCAGTCTCTTTTTGTGTTCTATGGTTTTCTCATTTAGCGTAGTTAGTGCGTTGTAGCGATTGATCGATCGTTCCATCCGATTGTATAATGCCGTAAAGGCGGGAGGAACCCAAAGCGATTCCTCCCGCTTTTTGCAAGTGTCGTAAGGGCACTGCGTCCCCCTCACATAAATTTGTCCATGGAGGTCGATTGTCGTATCAAAAATGTGATTCAGCGATCTTGGTGCTCGAGGACGGGGCTGAATTTCAAGGTTTTTCAATAGGATCGGCGGAGTCCGCCGTTGGTGAGGTGGTTTTTAATACCTCAATGACTGGATACCAGGAGATCCTGACCGATCCTTCGTATCAAAATCAAATTGTCACATTGACATACCCGCATATAGGTAGTGTTGGGTGTAACGAAGAGGATTTTGAATCAGTTGCTGCTAGAGCCGCGGGACTTGTGATTCGTGACTTACCATTAGTGGCGAGTAATTTTCGTTCGACAAGCTGTTTGAGTGATTGGTTGAAGGAACAACAGGTCCCAGCTATTGCCGGTATCGATACGCGAAGGCTAACGAGGTTGCTGCGGGAGAAGGGTGCGCTATCGGGTGCAATAGGGGTGGGCGATCTTGGGCGGAGTGAGTTGTTGGAGCGTGTGCGTGCCTTTCCTGGGTTGGCAGGTAGTGATTTGGCAAGTCAGGTGTCTTGTGACCATGTGTACGAGTGGAGCGAGCCAGAGTGGCTGCTTGAGCCTGAGATACGACAAAAGACGATGGACGCGGTACGACATGTTGTTGCTTATGATTTTGGGGTGAAACGCAACATCCTCAGGATATTGGTCTCTCGAGATTGCCGCGTTACCGTAGTCCCCGCGACTACCTCAGCTAAAGACGTACTTGGCATGAGGCCTGATGGCGTCTTCTTGTCAAATGGCCCTGGAGATCCTGAGCCCTGTACTTATGCCATTGAGGCGATTCAACAATTATTGGGTCAAAGGGTTCCTATTTTTGGTATTTGTTTGGGACATCAGCTGCTCGCTCTCGCCAGTGGAGCCAAAACGCGAAAAATGAAATTTGGACATCACGGGGCTAATCATCCAGTGAAGGATTTAGACACCGGTCAGGTATTAATCACGAGTCAAAATCATGGTTTTGAAGTTGACCAAACTTCTTTGCCAAGTTCAGTCCGAACTACTCATACTTCTCTGTTTGATGGGAGTTTGCAGGGTATTGAACGGATAGATTTGCCCGCATTTTCTTTCCAAGGTCACCCTGAGGCGAGTCCGGGCCCCCATGATGTGGGTTATTTGTTTGATCGTTTTATAAGCAATATCGATCGAGAAAAAAGAATTAGAAACAAGCCTTAGGTAACGCGGGGACAACTTCATGCCGAAAAGAGAAGATATTCAATCGATACTGATCATAGGCGCCGGTCCGATTGTTATCGGACAAGCTTGTGAGTTTGACTATTCCGGCGCTCAGGCGTGTAAAGCTCTGCGTGAAGAGGGGTATCGAGTTATTCTCGTGAACTCTAACCCCGCGACAATTATGACCGATCCGGAGTTGGCGGACGTGACTTACATCGAGCCCATCACCTGGCAAATATTAGAAAACATTATTGCGGCCGAGAAACCTGATGCTTTGCTGCCTACGATGGGTGGGCAGACCGCTCTAAATTGCGCACTGGACTTAGCTAAGCATGGAGTTTTAGAAAAATATTCGGTAGAAATGATTGGCGCGAGTAAAGAGGCTATTGATAAGGCTGAGGATCGCGAAAAGTTTAAAGCTGCAATGACTAAAATTGGGCTCGATAGCCCGAAATCGATGATAGCGCGTAGTCTCGAAGAAGCGATTCAGGTTCAGGTTTTGATTGGCTACCCCACCATCATAAGACCTTCGTTTACGATGGGAGGGGCTGGTGGCGGTATCGCTT
Source organism: Pseudomonadota bacterium (assembly GCA_027624715.1). Lineage (NCBI taxonomy): Bacteria > Pseudomonadati > Pseudomonadota > Pseudomonadota bacterium. The sequence goes on along the minus strand of JAQBTV010000004.1, from coordinate 81,153 downwards.
ACAACAAAGAGGAGTTCGTTGAGATTATCGAAAGGGGTTTGGACGCGTCTCCGACCAAAGAGGTTTTAATTGAAGAGTCGGTTATTGGGTGGAAGGAATTTGAGATGGAGGTTGTTCGTGATCGAGCGGATAACTGCATTATTATATGTTCCATCGAAAATTTAGATGCTATGGGGGTTCATACGGGAGACTCAATTACCGTAGCGCCAGCCCAGACGCTGACTGATAAAGAATACCAAATCATGCGTAATGCCTCGATAGCGGTTTTGCGTGAAATTGGCGTGGATACCGGTGGCTCAAACGTGCAATTTGCGATCAACCCGGATAACGGTCGTATGACCGTTATCGAGATGAATCCTAGAGTATCCCGTTCTTCAGCGCTTGCTTCAAAAGCGACTGGTTTTCCAATTGCGAAGGTGGCAGCAAAGCTCGCAGTGGGGTTTACGCTTGATGAGCTTAAGAATGACATAACGGGTGGACAGACTCCTGCTTCGTTTGAGCCTACCATCGATTATGTGGTAACCAAGATCCCGCGTTTTGCATTTGAGAAATTTCCACGAGCGAATTCACGACTCACAACGCAGATGAAATCTGTGGGTGAGGTTATGGCCATTGGGCGAACGTTTCAGGAGTCCTTCCAGAAGGCACTCCGCGGTCTGGAAACCGGAATCGATGGGTTGGATGAGCGCTCTTCAGATCTCGAAACGGTACGCGCAGAAATTGTGGATCCAGGGCCCGAACGCATATTGTATGTGGCGGACGCATTTCGTCTCGGCTTGCGCGTAGAGGAAATCCATCACATGACGAATATTGATCCTTGGTTTCTTGCGTTTATCGAAGATTTAGTCTTTGAGGAGCAGGAGATTTCGAGTGCTTCGCTGAAGGATTTTGATCAACTGACATTAAGGCGAATTAAGCAAAAGGGTTTTTCTGATCGAAGAATAGCGAAATTACTGGGTGTCGATGAAAGTGAAGTGCGCGATTTGCGGCACGCGCTCTCGATTCGCCCAGTTTTCAAAAGGGTAGATACCTGCGCTGCAGAATTTGATACGAATACGGCATATATGTACTCAACCTATGAAGAAGAATGTGAGTCTCGACCATCGAGTCGTGAAAAAATAATGGTGTTAGGCGGTGGGCCAAATCGAATTGGTCAGGGTATTGAATTTGATTATTGCTGTGTTCATGCTTCTTTAGCTCTTCGTGAGGATGGCTTTGAAACTATTATGGTGAATTGTAATCCAGAGACTGTCTCTACTGATTACGATATTTCCGATCGACTTTATTTTGAACCATTGACCCTCGAAGATGTATTGGAAATTGTCGAAGTGGAAAAACCTAAAGGGGTCATTGTCCAATACGGGGGTCAAACGCCTCTTAAATTAGCTGCTGGATTGCATGCGGCTGGTGTTCCCATCATTGGTACGAGTCCAGAGATGATTGACATTGCAGAGGATCGAGAAAAGTTTCGCAACTTACTTTCTGATATTGATTTGAAACAACCTCCAAATCGAACGGCCAGAAACCCTGAAGAGGCGATAAGCTTAGCCAAGGAGATTGGTTACCCGCTCGTCGTGCGTCCATCTTATGTTTTGGGCGGCAGAGCGATGGAAATTGTTCATCAGCAATCGGATCTTGAGCGCTATATGAGGGAGGCTGTAAAAGTCAGTAATGATAGCCCTGTGCTGTTAGATCGCTTTTTAAATGATGCCATAGAGGTTGACGTTGATGCGATCTGCGATGGTTCAGATGTCGTGATTGGTGGGATTATGGAGCATATTGAACAAGCAGGTGTCCATAGTGGGGATTCCGCCTGCTCACTTCCGCCATTTAGTTTGTCTGCAGCGCTTCAAGACGATTTGAGGCGTCAAACTGTTAAACTCGCTAGAGGGCTGAACGTAGTTGGGCTGATGAATATACAGTTTGCCATCCAGGGTGAAGAGGTTTATGTGTTGGAAGTTAATCCTCGGGCATCTCGCACGGTTCCCTATGTTTCGAAGGCTACTGGTCGGCCTTTGGCCAAGGTGGCGGCGAGTTGCATGGCAGGAAAAACACTCGCACAAATGGGCGTTACGTCAGAGATAGTTCCTCCCTATTACTCAGTAAAAGAGGCGGTTTTTCCGTTTATTAAGTTTCCTGGTGTAGATACCATTTTAGGCCCAGAGATGCGGTCAACCGGTGAGGTGATGGGTATTGGTCAATCCTTCTCAGAAGCTTTTGTTAAGTCGCAATTGGCAGCTGGGGTGCTGTTGCCGACTTCGGGCAAAGTGTTTATGAGTGTTCGAGATCAAGACAAGGATAAGATTATTGATCTTGCTCGAGAATTGTCTGAACATGGGTTTGAGTTAATTGCCACGCAAGGAACGGCACACGCCCTTTCTGAACATGGTTTGCGAGCACACCGGGTAAATAAAGTCGCAGAGGGACGGCCTCACGTTGTTGATATGATCAAGAATGGCGAGATTGTAATGATTATTAATACGGTAGATGATAGTCAGGCTTCCATTAGGGATTCATATTCGATAAGGAGAACCGCTTTGCAAGGAAGAGTCACCTACTTCACCACGATTGCTGGAGCAAGAGCCGCGAGTCACGGTATCAGTCAAATGACCGATCTGCATTTACGCTCGTTACAAAGTGCTCATAGTCTGCTTAGCTGATTCTTTACTACACACTCATTTAAATTTTTAAGGATTTTTGGTATGTCAAAAGTTCCTCTCACGACGTTAGGGGCAGAGAAGCTCCGTGAAGAGTTGCATCACTTAAAAACCGAGGAGCGACCGTCTGTAATTAGAGCTATTCAAGAGGCTAGAGCTCACGGTGATTTATCCGAAAACGCAGAATATGACGCAGCTAAGGAGCGTCAGAGCTTTGTCGAAGGACGTATCATTGAATTAGAGGGGAAGCTGTCCAACGCCCAAATTATTGATCCTGCGAAACTTAATGCTGAGGGACGCTGCGTTTTTGGCGCAACCGCTCACCTCTGTGATTTAGAAACTGATCAAGAGGTTACCTATCAAATTGTAGGTGAGGATGAGGCTGATATTAAAGGTGGAAAAATTTCTGTTAATTCGCCAATCGCGCGAGCCCTCATCGGTAAGGAAAAGGGTGATGTGGCGGAAGTCGATGCGCCTGGTGGTGTTAGAGAGTATGAAATTTTGACTGTGCAATATATTTGAGTGTTGTTCAAAGAACTTTGCGCTTAATCAAGATTTATATTGATTCTCAGTCAGCATTCTTTTCGTTTCTGCGGTAAACGATAAGTACCTTACCAATATGATTAATGGAGGTCGCTCCCAGTGATGTGACAATCTCAGACATGATTTTTTCGCGTTCTTCTCGGTCGTCCGAATGAATGCGTACTTTAATTAATTCGTGGGCATCTAGGGCGATGCTGAGTTCTTTTAAAACCGGCTTGCTCAGCCCCTTGTCACCGATTGTTACAACAGGATTGAGGTGGTGTGCTTTCGCCCTAAGTTCGCGTTTAATTTTGTCTGATATTGGATTCACTTTTTTCCCTGGGCAAGTATGTTTTGAAGTCAGGTATTGTAATCACAATGGAGTAAACAAGTTGCGACGTTATGTCAAAATGTAAAAAAACTTGGATGCAGGAGCACGTATCTGACCCGTTTGTAAAAAAAGCAAACTTAGAGGGTTGGCGATCACGTGCTTCGTTTAAATTGTTGGAGATACTCGAACAAGATGATTTAGTCACTCCTGGTATGGTCGTTGTTGATTTGGGCGCCGCCCCTGGAGGCTGGAGCCAGGTGGTGTCAAGGCGCGTGACACACCATGGGTTAGTGATCGCAGTAGATTTGCTGGAAATGTCAGCTTTGCCCCAAGTGCATTTTATCCAGGGAGATTTTGCGGATAAGCATACGTTAGATGCAGTGGAGGCGGAATTGTCAGATCGCGAAGTGGGTCTTGTAATTTCTGATATGGCCCCCAATATTAGTGGGGTAAAGTCTTTAGATCAGGCTCGCTGGTTACATTTAGCTGAATTGGCATTTGGATTTTCGCAGCAGTATTTAAAACAAGGTGGGAGCATGGTCATCAAATGCTTTGAGGGCGAGGGGGCTAAGGAATTTCGCGAAAGCGTTAAGGCAAGCTTCCAAAAGATCCACATTAAAAAGCCGAAAGCATCTAGGGATCGCTCCAGTGAATTTTTCATCGTTGGGTTGAACAAAATTGGTTAATTGAGGCCTAACGTAGGTAAATTTGGTCTAGAATAGTAGGATAATTGAAGTTCGGAAGTGATCCGAGCATTTGGCAGGGCAGGAGTAAAATTTGAATAATACGATGAAAAACATAGCGATATGGGTGGTAACCGCGTTTGTCCTAATGACGGTCTTTAATCAATTTAGTGGGCGTCAACGCGAGCAGACGTCGGTGCCTTATTCTAAGTTTATGCAGGACGTTAAATCCGGCGGCGTCGCCTCGGTCGCCATTGACGGTCGAAATCTCAAGGTTCAAAAGTCAGATGGGCAACTATACAGTGTGTATTCCCCTTCTGATCCATGGTTAGTTTCTGATTTACTCAAGGCCGGAGTTGTGGTTGAAGCAACGCCGGAGGAAAGTCCTTCGTTGCTTATGAATATTTTCGTGTCCTGGTTCCCTATGCTGCTACTCATAGGGGTTTGGGTTTTCTTCATGCGCCAAATGCAAGGCGGGGGGCGAGGTGGTGTGTTCTCGTTCGGAAAAAGTAAAGCCAAATTGGTGGACGATAACAACAATGGTGTGACGTTTGCTGATGTGGCAGGGTGCGATGAGGCTAAGGAAGAAGTTTCTGAGTTAGTCGATTTTCTTCGGGACCCTGGAAAATATCAAAAGTTAGGCGGTCGAATTCCCAGGGGTGTGCTCATGGTGGGTTCGCCTGGTACCGGTAAAACCTTGCTTGCAAAAGCAATTGCTGGTGAGGCGAAGGTCCCATTTTTTTCTATATCTGGTTCGGACTTTGTGGAGATGTTCGTCGGTGTTGGTGCCGCTCGAGTGCGTGACATGTTTGAGAACGCTAAGAAAAACTCGCCTTGTATCGTGTTTATCGATGAAATCGATGCTGTCGGTCGTCAGCGTGGGGCTGGTCTTGGTGGCGGTAACGATGAGCGGGAGCAAACGCTCAACCAATTGTTGGTGGAGATGGATGGTTTTGAAACTGGATTGGGCGTGATTGTTATTGCTGCGACTAACCGGCCTGATGTGCTTGATCCTGCGCTATTGCGTCCTGGTCGGTTTGATCGCCAAGTTGTTGTGCCGCTCCCTGACATTAGAGGCAGGGAACAAATATTGATGGTTCATATGCGTAAAGTACCTATTGCGCCAGATGTGAAGGCGGATATTCTCGCCCGCGGAACACCGGGATTTTCCGGCGCTGATTTGGCTAACTTGGTAAATGAGGCAGCGTTGTTTGCGGCCAGAGCGAGTAAGCGCTTAGTGGATATGACGGATTTTGAAAGCGCCAAAGATAAAATCATGATGGGGGCGGAGCGTCGCTCGATGGTGATGCCAGAGCAGGAGCGCAGGAATACGGCCTATCATGAGTCTGGCCACGCTGTTGTAGCGAGACTCTTACCCAAAACCGATCCAGTACATAAGGTGACGATTATCCCTAGAGGTCAAGCGTTGGGCTTGACTATGCAGCTTCCACAGGAGGATCGCTACAGCATGGATAAGGAGCAAATTCTTCAAAATATATCCGTATTGTTTGGTGGACGCATTGCGGAAGAAATTTTCATGAAACAAATGACAACCGGTGCATCGAATGATTTTGAGCGGGCAACTGATATGGCGCGCAGGATGGTTACTCGATGGGGTATGAGTGATGAGCTCGGACCGATAGTTTACGGTGAGAATGAGGGCGAAATATTCCTTGGTAGGTCAGTCACGACGACTAAGAATATATCTGAAGCGACCATGCAAAGGGTAGATGCTGAAATCAAGAAAATCATTGATGAACGATATGGATTGGCTCGTAGTTTAATAGAGAAAAATCGAGAAAAAGTCGAGTTGATGGCTCAGACATTACTTGAATGGGAAACTATTGATGCTGATCAGGTTAACGACATCATGGATGGTCGTCAGCCAAGGCCACCTAAACCAACGCAAAGGTCGGAGGAGCCTAAGAGCTCGCTTGATGTGACGAATCCAGAACCAACAACACGCCCAGTAGAGGAAATCTAGGTCGCATTTATTTAGCCGATGAATCTTAATTTTGTTTGGGGTAACTCTAGCTTTAAGTTAACCCGACCGATGGTGATGGGAGTGGTGAATGTCACCCCCGATTCCTTCTCAGATGGCGGAGCGTATCTTGACCCTAAGATAGCGGTTGAGCGGGCGAAAGTCCTATTTGAATCTGGAGCCGATATCATTGACGTTGGCGCGGAGTCCACCCGGCCGGGGTCAGAGCCTGCAAGTTTGGAGATGGAGCGGGATCGAGTGATTCCGGTGATTCAGGAGTTATCGCGTTTGGGAGTTCCGATCTCTATTGATACGCAAAAGCCAGCTTTGATGGAAGAGGCGATTGAGTGTGGCGCGTGTCTCATCAACGACATCTCTGGCGCTCAAAATCTCGAGGTTGCGGCTATTGTGGCACGTACTAATGTGGGGGTTTGCGTGATGCACATGAAAGGCTCGCCTCGAACTATGCAGCAGAATCCGAGTTATGGAGATGTTACTCAAGAAGTCTTCACGTTTTTGCAGGAAAGGGCCGCATCTTTGATTCAAGCGGGGGTGAATCCTTCTAACATTGTGGTTGATCCTGGTTTTGGTTTTGGTAAGACGCTTGACCATAACTTAGCGTTGCTCAGAAATTTAAATAAATTTAAAGAGCTAGGGCATCCGATTTTGGTCGGTCTTTCGCGCAAGGCGATGTTGGGAGTTATTACAAATAAAAAAGATGCTTTAGATCGATTGGGTTCGAGTATCGCTGCGGCTATCTTTGCGATGACAAAGGGTGCAGACATCGTTAGAGTGCATGATGTGAATGAAACAAGAGATGCGCTTTTAGCTTGGCAGTTCTTTTCCGAGGCAGCACTTGCGGAGCCAGATCGGTGACCAAACTTAGGAAGTATTTTGGTACCGATGGGATCAGGGGGGTAGTTGGCAAAGATCCGATAACTCCTAATTTTATGTTGCGTTTAGGTTATGCCGCAGGAAAGGTTTTCTCGAAAATACATGGCTTAGGGGCCTCAGGTCGTGCAAAGGTGCTGATCGGGAAAGACACTCGGTTATCGGGGTATATGCTTGAGTCGGCACTTCAGTCTGGTTTGGCAGCAGCAGGAGTGGACGTGTTGCTGGCAGGGCCGCTTCCCACTCCGGGGGTTGCGTATTTAACGCGTGTGCTGCGATTGAGTGCGGGAATCGTAATATCAGCTTCTCATAATCCATACCAAGATAACGGAGTCAAATTTTTTTGTGCTCAGGGTAATAAATTATCGGACACCCTTGAAGTAGAGATTGAGCAATATCTCGCAGAAGGCCTTGATGCGGTTATTTCAGGTGATATTGGCAAAGCAAAACGAGTTGTGGATGCGGTAGGTCGATACACAGAATTTTGTAAGAGCACATTCCCTCAGGCACTTGATTTGTCCGGGATGCGTGTGGTCTTAGACTGTGCGCACGGAGCGACCTACCAGGTTGCGCCTGCCGTATTTAGAGAGCTTGGTGCGACAGTGATTGTCATGGGTGATGAGCCCGATGGGGTTAATATCAATCTTAATTGCGGGGCATTGTACCCGGAGGCTGTTCGCGAGCGTGTGCTTCATGAGAAAGCGGATATTGGTATCAGTTTTGATGGTGACGGCGATAGACTGATGATGGTTGATGCTGGGGGGCTGATTTACGATGGCGATCAGCTCTTATATGTGATTGCAAGTCATCGAAAGGTAGGCGGCCAAGATGGAGTCGTAGGTACTTTAATGACTAATCTGGCGATCGAAAATGAATTTAAGAAGTTAAATATTCCATTTTTGCGCTCAGCTGTTGGTGATCGATACGTCCATGAAAAACTGATCGAGAACAATTGGGTGCTTGGTGGGGAGGGGTCTGGACACATTATCTGCCTTGATAAGCACACGACTGGCGACGGCATTGTTTCTGCCCTCCAAGTGCTCGCAGCCTTAAGACAGTCACAGCAGACTTTAGCGCAATGCTTGGCAGCGGTGCGGCTCTATCCCCAGTTGCTTCATAGTATTCGGCTTGCGCGCAAATTGAATGATGGTGAGCTTGTGCAGATCCAAGAGGTGGCAGGCGTTATCTCGGAGCAGCTGGGACTGAAGTACCGCGTGCTAGTTCGAGAATCAGGTACTGAGCCGTTGCTTCGTATCATGGTCGAGGGCGAGAGCAAAATGGTCGTTAAAAAGGCTGTCAAAGGATTGACTGATTCGATTCAGACGCTTATTCCTCAAAAAACTCACTAGCATTATCAGCGTTACGGGTCTTGTTTTGCGGAAACATCCGCATACGTAAGGAATTTGTGCCCCAAATGACAATAGAGCCATATGCACGTTTTAGATTAATTAACCAAGTTGCGGCCCAGAGGCTTTGTAATGTAACTGTAACACTCAGTAGGTATAAAGGCTGTGCGTAAAAGTAATTTGACATTACCTGATAACCGCACTCGTGATTTAACCTTCAAAGGAGTCTTCAATGTTTTTTCGTCTTTTAACCGCATTTGTTGTTACTGGCGTCATGACTGCACCAGCTGTCGCGCGTGATTATATATCGTTAGCTGGTTCGTCTACGGTCTTCCCTTTTGCGACGATTGTTGCAGAAAAATTTGGTCAAAAACCTGGCCTCAAAACCCCAGTTGTTGAATCGGGTGGATCTTCGGTAGGAAAAAAGAGTGTCTGTGATGGGATCGGGACACAGTTTGTTGATATTGGTAATGCCTCATCTCGAATGAAGGCTAGTGAGCTTAAATACTGCGATAAGAATGGTGTTGCATTGACCGAAATTAAAATAGGTTACGATGGGATTGTTTTAGCTAACTCAAAGAAGGCTCCGGTATTAAAAATCTCTCTCGCCGACTTAGGTAAGGCATTAACTGCTGAGGTGCCAGATGCATCGGGTAAAAAGTGGATTCCAAACCCTTATAAGAAGTGGTCTGAATTAAATCCAAATTACCCAGATAGTGCTATTCGAGTTTATGGGCCACCAACTACATCAGGAACGCGTGCGTCATTTGCCGAAATGGTTAACGAAAAGGGTTATTGTGGTAAGGACAAGGTGGCGAAAGCGCTTTCAGTTGAGCGTGGTGATGCAAAAGGTAAAAAATGCCGTGCGATGCGCACTGATGGTGCATACATTGAGGCTGGTGAACAGGATAACTTGATCGTTCAAAAGATTTCAGAGGATAAAACGTCATTTGGTATTTTCGGATACTCCTATTTAGATCAAAATACCGATACCATTCAAGGTTCTGAGCTTGATGGCGTTGCGCCAACATTCGATGCAATCAGATCAGGAAAGTATGTGGCTTCTCGAGGGTTATATTTTTATGTGAAGCACGCGCATATTGGAGTCATCCCAGGTATCAAACAATACATGGCAGAATGGACAAAGCATTGGGGTGCAGATGGTGTTCTCGCGGATGCTGGTATGATTCCGATGGGTAAGGCTGAGCGTAAAGAAATGATGGATCGTATGAATAATCTGTCAGTTCTTAAGAAGGATGCCCTTAAGTAGTAACAGTCAAAAGCGTTTGGCCGAGGAGCCAGCTTTTGGCTAAAAGCTGGCTCTCTCTCATTTTAAGGGACATATTACGGTGTCATTAACTAGTCTAATTTTTGCGGTCCTCGTTATTGGTGGGATTTATTTTTGTTTAGGGCAATACTGGGGTACGAGACAATGGGCGCTCGGTTCAGTTAAGTTGCACTCACTGCCGCGGTATTACGGATTCTGGGCAGGTTTGGTCGCCACGGTGCCCGCGATTCTTCTCCTCTTTTCCTTGTCCTTAGGGGATGATTTTCTTTTTAAGTCGATGTTAAACAATTTCTATCCGTCTGATGTGGTTGATGGAGATGTTGTCGAGCGCGCGATAGCCTTTGCCAAGGTGATGAATGCGGTTGAAGGTGTTCGTTTTGGAGTTGTAGAGCCCTGGGTCGAGGCAGCCGCTAAAGCATGGATTGGCTGGCAAAAAGTCTCTGACCAGGTACTCACTCTAATCACTATTGGGTGTGCCGTAATAGCGGGATTTTTTGCGTTCAGACAGATAGGTCCAACGTTCCGAGCTCGGAATGGGGTGGAGCGCATTATTTTATGGGCCCTAATCGCTTGCTCTTCCATTGCGATATTTACGACTCTTGGAATAATACTGTCTGTATTATTTGAGTCCATACGATTTTTTAAATTAATTCCGATTCAAGATTTTATTTTTGGTCTTGAGTGGAACCCTCAATTCGAGGGTGCGGAGCGGGCTGGGTCTGGTAGCGGTACTGCAACATATGGGATGTTGCCAATGTTTGCGGGTACGTTCTTGATTTCAGTCGTTGCAATCATGGTTGCAGTGCCCGTCGGTTTGTTCAGTGCTATATATCTTGCTGAGTACGCCAGCTTGAAAACACGCTCTATTATTAAGCCCTTACTTGAGATTTTGGCGGGTATTCCAACTGTGGTGTATGGGTTTTTCGCTGCACTCACGGTCGCTCCTCTCGTTAGGGCTGTTGGGGCGTCGATGGGTATAGAGGTCGCCTCAGAATCGGCTCTTGCGGCTGGGTTGGTGATGGGTATCATGATTATTCCGTTTGTGTCTTCATTGTCTGACGACGTGATCAATGCGGTCCCACAATCTCTGCGAGATGCGGCCTATGGCTTAGGGGCAACAAAAAGTGAGGCTATTCGTCAGGTTGTGTTACCCGCTGCTCTGTCTGGAATTGTGGCTGCTGTGATTCTCGCTGTATCCCGTGCGATTGGGGAAACTATGATCGTGGTGATGGCGGCCGGCTTAGCGGCAAATTTGTCCTTTAATCCTCTAGATGCTGTCACAACTGTGACAACACAAATTGTTACTATTTTGAGCGGTGATCAGGAGTTTGAATCTGCAAAAACGCTTTCGGCTTTTGCGCTGGCTTTGGTGTTAATTATTATTACTTTGGCGCTTAATCTTTTCGCGCTACAAATTGTAAAGAAATATCGAGAACAATATGACTAGTCCGGTTAAGAATGGTCCGTTGAGTCCGGAAGAGGCTGCTCTTCGAGTGGCAGCATCGCTTAAAAAACGCAGAAGTAGTGAACGACGTTTTAAGTTCCTGGGCATTGCGGCTGTAACGCTCTCGATTTTGTTTTTGGTACTTTTATTCGCGGGTATTTTTTCCAATGGTATACCCGGCATGTTCCAACATTATGTGACGCTAGAGGTCGTACTAGATAAAGACCGAATGGATCCTCAGGGCGACATGAGTAGCGCATCTCTGTACGCCGGTGATGCGCATGGGTTGGTCAATGAGTCATTGATGAATGCTCTTGGTAATCCTGAGGGTCGTGAGGTTAAACGTGCTGCACGGTCAATATTGTCTTCAGGTTCAGCAAGCCGACTGACGGAGTTTACGTTAAAACATCCTGAGCTGATCGGCAAAAAGGTGTCGGTGAAATTTGCTGTGGATGACGACATTGATTCATTGATGCGCGGGTTTATTACAAGGGAAACCCCAGAGTCTGATCGACGTATTAATGATCAAACGATTGAGCTTGTAGATGCCTTAGACCAAGCCTCTCGGATTTCTTATGAATTCAGCGATTATCTCTTTACGGGCTCTGCTTCGCGAGATGCTGAAATAGCTGGCATTAAAGGAGCATTGATGGGATCTATATGGACCTTAGGTGTTTGTCTCTTGCTGGCTTTTCCTTTAGGTTTAGCGACAGCCGTTTATCTAGAAGAAATCGCACCTAAAAATCTAATAACAGAAATTATTGAAATAAATATCAATAATTTGGCGGCTGTTCCATCGGTTGTTTTTGGCATCATGGGGCTTGCAATCTTCATAATAGCTTTTGGGTTGCCGCGTTCAGTGCCTCTAGTGGGTGGTATTGTTCTGGCATTGATGACGTTACCGACTATTATCATCTCTTCTCGTGCGGCTATTCGAGCGGTGCCGCCGAGCATTCGAGATGCAGCGTTGGCGGTTGGTGCTTCAAAGATGCAGACAATACTGCATCATGTGATTCCACCGGCGATGCCGGGCGTGTTGACGGGTGCCATTATTGGTATGGCTCAGGTTCTTGGCGAGTCAGCACCGCTTCTAATGATTGGTATGATTGCCTTTATCGTTGACGTGCCTGGTGGAATTACAGAGCCGGCGACCGCGCTTCCAGTTCAGATCTTTATGTGGGCGGATTTCGCCGAGCGTATGTTTATTCAAAAAACCAGCGCAGCGATTATTGTTCTGTTAGCCTTTTTGATTACCATGAACGCAGGTGCAATTATTCTTCGACAAAAACTTGAACGACGATGGGTATGATTACAAAACAATTGACAGCGCATGACTGATTCATTGACGAAGACGGAAGAGGTGAAATTCCAAGATCGCGAGATTCCTGAAAAAACGGTTGGGGAAGTCTACGTCGAAAATGCCAGGATGACTGCTCGCGATGTAAGTGTTTACTACGCTGACAAGCTCGCGGTTGATAATGTGACTTTGGATGTTGGTCACAGTGAGGTTATTGCATTTGTGGGGCCTTCTGGTTGTGGTAAGTCGACTTTGCTTCGATGCTTCAATCGGATGAATGACACGATCGACATTTGTCGTATGGACGGCATGATAACGATTGATGGTGGCGATATTTTTGATCCTAAAATTGATGTGGTCTCTTTGCGGGCTAGAGTGGGTATGGTTTTTCAAAAACCAAATCCATTTCCGAAATCAATTTTTGACAATATTGCTTATGGTCCACGGATTCATGGCCTTGCGAAGGACAGCATAGAGTTAGATGAAATTGTAGAGTGCTCACTCGAAAGGGCGGGCCTGTGGGGTGAGGTCAAAGATCGTCTTGATCAACCGGGTACCAGTTTGTCAGGAGGTCAGCAGCAGCGTTTATGTATCGCGCGGGCAATTGCCGTGGGTCCAGATGTCATATTAATGGATGAGCCGTGTTCAGCCCTGGATCCGATTGCCACGGCGAAGGTGGAGGAGTTAATCTCTGAGTTGCGTGAGCAATATTCCATCGTGATCGTGACACATTCCATGCAACAGGCGGCACGCGTATCGGATCGAACGGCTTATTTTCATTTGGGGAAGCTGATTGAGGTTGGTGAAACGAAGCAAATATTTACAAATCCCATCCATCGATTGACTGAGGACTACATTACCGGCCGATTCGGTTGATTCCTAGCGCAGCCTGGCGTGATGGGCCTTGCCTTGTTTCTCTGTTGTTTCTGTCTTGTTTCTATGTTGTTTCTCTGTTGAAGTTACCCCCGGAACATTGACCTAAAAGCGTTTAAAAAGGTAAAATCACAAGGTTTTACTTTAGTGGTTTAGCGGATGATTCGGAAAAAAATGGTTGTCGGTAATTGGAAGATGAATGGATCCCTTGCTGATAACGAGGCTCTGTTAAGCGGTTTGTCTGCCGCAGGTGGGCTATCTAGTTTGGATGTTGCGGTATGCGTCCCCAGTCTATATCTCTATCAGGTGCGAGATTGTTTGGCCGCGGGCGCTATAGCCTGGGGAGCTCAGAATGTTAGTGAGCATGATGCTGGAGCGTACACTGGTGAGGTTTCAGCGAGGATGCTCTCTGAATTTGGAGTGTCATATGGGCTTGTTGGACATTCAGAGCGCCGGGCTTTGTATAACGAAGCCAATGAACTTGTTGGGCAGAAAGCCCAAAAGTTGTTGGGGGTTGGAATTACGCCCATTATTTGCCTTGGAGAGACGCTTGGGCAGAGGGGCGCTGGAGAGACTTTTGAGGTTGTTTTGGGACAGCTTGAAGCAGCGATTGAGTGTATAGGGATAGGGAAATTAGAGAAGATTGTTTTGGCGTATGAACCAGTTTGGGCTATTGGAACCGGCTTGACCGCATCTCCTGAGCAGGCACAGGAAGTGCATGGTTATCTCAGGGACCAAGTGGCTCTAATGGATGCAAATGCAGCGATATCTATAAAAATTCTTTATGGTGGAAGTGTTAAGCCTGATAATGCTGAGGCTTTGTTTCAGCAAGAGGATGTTGATGGTGGGTTAATCGGGGGGGCTTCACTTAGCCTGGTTGATTTTTTGACAATTTGTCGCTCGGCGATTTCGGCGACAACACATTAATGGTTGACTGAATATTATGAGTTTTATTGTTTTGGTGATACACGTGCTGGCAGCCCTAGGTGTGATCGGGTTGGTTTTGATGCAGCATGGTAAAGGGGCGGATATGGGTGCTGCTTTTGGAGGTGGATCGTCTGGGAGTTTGTTCGGATCGAGTGGATCAGCAAACTTCTTAAGTCGGTTGACTGCTATTTTTACAGCTATATTTTTTATAACGAGTATGAGCTTGAGTTATCTCCAGTTTGAGGAATCGCGATCGGTTGGGGTGATGTCTGGAGCTACGATTACCTCTCCTGCCACTGTGCCGAGCGCCGTTGAGGAGCTCGATTCAGTTGTTGAAGACGGCGAAGGTTCTAAAGTTGATGAGATTCCTAAGTGAATACCTCAGTAATGGTATTGACGAGCTGTTGTAGGTGAGCATGTTTATTGCCGACGTGGTGGAACTGGTAGACACGCCGTCTTGAGGGGGCGGTGGCTTAGGTCGTGCGAGTTCGAGTCTCGCCGTCGGCACCAAAACTGGATTTTAAGTCGTTAATTATTGAGCGGCTCGAACTATTAGGTAAAAGCAGGTCGGATAATTAGGAAAATCAGATTTGATCGTGGCACGGAGTAATTGAATGATAGCTGAATACTTCCCAATTTTATTGTTTATCGCTGTCGGTGTCGCCGTGGGAGTAGTGTTGCCCTTATTGGGGGCTGTTCTCAGTAGGGCTCTCCGGTCTCATAAACCGGATGCGGCAAAATTATCCGCGTACGAATGTGGTTTTGATGCATTCGAGGATGCTCGAACAAAGTTTGATGTTAGATACTATCTTGTGGCTATTTTATTTATTATTTTTGATCTTGAAATTGCCTTCTTGTTCCCTTGGGCGGTTGCGCTTGACCAGATTGGTTTAACTGGTTTTGTCGCTATGATGATTTTTCTCACTTTGTTGGTTGTTGGGTTTATTTACGAATGGAAAAAAGGGGCTCTGGATTGGGATTAAGTTGCGGCAGATATGATTATTGAGGAAATTCGAGAGAAGGGTTTTGTAACAACAAGCGTTGATGCTGTCGTCAATTGGACGCGTACCGGATCGCTGTGGCCGATGACTTTTGGCTTGGCTTGTTGTGCCGTTGAAATGATGCATGCAGGTGCCGCTCGTTATGATTTGGACCGGTTTGGTATTGTCTTTCGACCGAGCCCGCGACAAGCTGATCTGATGATTGTGGCGGGGACGCTTTGTAATAAGATGGCTCCAGCGCTTAGGAGGGTATACGACCAAATGGCTGAGCCGCGGTGGGTTATTTCTATGGGGTCCTGTGCCAATGGCGGTGGATACTATCACTATTCGTATTCCGTCGTACGTGGATGCGACCGTATTGTTCCTGTTGATGTGTATGTTCCAGGATGCCCACCAACGGCGGAGGCGTTGCTGTACGGTATTGTGCAGCTTCAAAATAAGATTAAAAGGACAAATACGATTGCACGTTAAACAGTGTGGCTGGATGGCTTAGGGATTAAGTGAATCAAGTGCGTCAAAATTTGGCAGAGGAGTTAAAGTCTAACCTGGAGCTAACGGAGGCTGCTGTTCGTTATGAGCTTGGCGAAGTTACGCTTACGTTGGCGGCATTGGGCCTGCCTGCGAAGATGACCTTATTGAGGGATGCTCCAGATTTAAGGTTCAATCAACTTGTAGATGTCTGTGGTGTGGACTATAGAGATTACCCATCGAAAGATCGGTGTTCTAGCAGGTTTGCAGTTGTTTATCATTTGTTATCTATCGATTTGAATCATCGTGTGCGGGTGCGGGTTTTTTGCGATGACGATGAGCAGCCTACAGTTTCTTCAGTAGTTGATATTTGGCCTGCTGCCAATTGGTTTGAGCGTGAGGCATTTGATCTTTTTGGTATCGTTTTTGAAGGCCATCCTGACCTGAGGCGACTCTTAACTGATTACGGTTTTGTAGGGCATCCACTTAGGAAAGATTTCCCATTATCAGGTCATATTGAGATGCGTTATGACCCTATAGAAAAACGCGTGGTGTACCAGCCCGTGACGATTGAACCCAGGGAGATTGTGCCGCGAGTTATACGAGAGGACTCTTATGGCGATGTTTAGTACGATGTTGTGTCGTCGATGCGGAAAGAGATTTCTGCGTGGCTGAAATTAAAAATTACACAATGAATTTTGGTCCGCAGCATCCGGCCGCGCATGGGGTGCTTCGGCTCGTGCTCGAGCTCGATGGGGAGGTGATTGAACGCATTGATCCCCATATTGGGTTACTTCATCGTGGAACTGAAAAATTAGCAGAACATAAAACGTTCTTGCAGTCAGTCCCATATATGGATCGATTAGATTATGTGTCAATGATGTGTAACGAGCACGCTTACGTTATGGCAATCGAAAAATTGCTTGGCGTGGAGGTGCCTATTCGAGCGCAATACATTCGTGTCATGTTTGATGAAATTACACGGATATTGAATCATTTGTTGTGGCTTGGTGCGCATGCGCTGGATGTTGGGGCCATGACAGTTTTCCTCTATTGTTTTCGCGAGCGCGAGGACCTAATGGATTGTTATGAAGCGGTGTCTGGCGCGCGTCTGCATTCGGCCTATTACCGGCCGGGTGGTGTTTATCGTGATTTGCCTGATGTCATGCCTCAATACGAAGCATCGAAGTTTCGTAATCAAAAGGAAATTAATAGGCTGAACGAAAATCGACAAGGATCTCTTCTCGATTTTATTGACCACTTCACGAGCCATTTTCCTAGCAAGGTAGATGAATATGAAACCTTGTTAACTGACAACCGTATCTGGAAGCAACGGACCGTGGATATTGGTGTGGTGACGCCTGAAAGGGCTGTTGCATTAGGATTTACTGGGCCGATGCTTCGGGGCTCGGGCATTGCTTGGGACTTGCGAAAAAAACAACCTTACGACGCTTATGATTTGGTTGATTTCGATGTTCCTGTGGGTACGAACGGAGACTGTTACGACCGCTATTTAGTGCGTGTTGAAGAGATGCGCCAGTCGAATCACATCATCAAGCAATGTATTGAGTGGCTTAGAAAAAACCCAGGACCAATTATTACGACAAATACTAAAATTGCCCCACCTTCACGTGAAGATATGAAGGTGAATATGGAAGATCTCATCCATCACTTTAAGTTGTTTACAGAAGGGATGCATGTTCCGCTTGGTGAGACTTACTGTGCCGTCGAAGCGCCAAAGGGGGAGTTTGGAATTTATTTGATCTCGGACGGGGCCAATAAGCCCTACCGGTTAAAAATAAGAGCGCCAGGGTTCGCGCATTTATCGGCAATAGACGAAATGACTAGGGGACATATGATCGCTGACCTTGTGGCCATAATTGGTACACAGGATGTGGTGTTCGGAGAGATTGATCGATGAGAGGTGTCAGGCTATTGAGTGCAGAGGCTTATCGCACAATTGATAAGGAGATCTCGAAGTATCCTGCGGATCGCAAGTCTTCCGCAGTTATGGCCGCTTTAGCGATAGCGCAAAATGAATTAGGTTGGGTTTCCGAATCGGTTGTAGAAGATATCGCGGCGTACCTAGAGATGCGCGCTATAGCGGTATGGGAAGTGGTAACGTTTTATGGCATGTACAACTTAGAGAAACCTGGGCGTTTTAAATTAGCGATTTGCACGAGCTTACCTTGTGCATTACGGGGTGCCAATCAAACGGCCGATCGGTTGAAAGCAACCCTTGGCATTTACTTCAATGAGACCGCCTCGGATGGCTCTGTAACTTTAAAAGAGGCGGAGTGTATGGGAGCCTGTGGAGATGCGCCGGTGGTCATTATTAATGATCGCGAGATGCGCGGTAAGGTAAGCGTTGAAGACGTTGATGGATTGGTAGAGGAGTTAAAAGCCCGATGATTACATCAAATCCTCCATTTCCCACCACCAGTTATGGTCCGGATGCCGTCATTATGAAGGGTATCGACGGCCTGAACTGGAATCTTGCAGATTATGCAAAGAGGGGTGGATATCAAGCGCTCCGAAAAATTCTCACGGAAGGTATCTCTCCTGCGGAGGTGATTACGGAAGTGAAGAATTCAGCGCTCAGGGGTAGAGGCGGAGCTGGATTCCCCACTGGGCTTAAGTGGAGTTTTATGCCCAAAGGAGAAGGTCAAAAGTATGTGATTTGCAATTCTGATGAGGGAGAGCCTGGCACATTTAAAGATCGAGATCTTCTCAGATATAACCCGCATGTTGTGATTGAAGGTATGGCTATCGCTGCTTATGCCATAGGGGCATCTGTAGGGTACAACTACATCCACGGGGAAATTTGGGAAGTTTACGAGCGCTTTGAGAAAGCATTAGGCGAGGCAAGTGCGGCAGGATATTTGGGTAAAGGAATTTTGGGGTCACAGTTCTCGTTTGATCTGCATGCGCATCATGGGTTTGGTGCTTACATATGTGGCGAGGAGACCGCATTACTCGAGTCGATAGAAGGGAAGAGAGGTCAGCCACGATTTAAGCCACCATTTCCTGCGTCCTACGGACTTTATGGGTGTCCCACGACCATAAATAACACAGAAACTTTTGCTGCCATACCATCGTTAATTTTAGATGGGGCCAATGCGTTTTTGGCTTTAGGAAAACCTAACAACGGTGGCACGAAAATATTTTCTGTTTCCGGTGATGTTGAAAATCCAGGTAACTATGAAGTTCGTCTCGGTACCCCATTTGCTGAGTTGTTACGAATGGCGGGCGGGGTGCGTGATGGTAACCGCTTAAAAGCAGTTATTCCTGGTGGTTCGTCAATTCCTGTTTTACCTGCTGACGTCATGATGGCGACTGATATGGATTATGATTCGATCGCTAAAGCTGGTTCTATGCTTGGCTCGGGAGCGGTCATTGTTATGGATGAAACGCGATGCATGGTGAGTTGTTTATTGCGCCTCTCGTATTTTTATCATGAGGAATCTTGCGGCCAGTGCACGCCATGTAGGGAGGGTACAGGATGGTTGTACCGATTGGTTAAACGTATTCAAAATGGATTAGGGGAAGAGGGCGACATCGAACAACTGCTGTCAATATCGGACAATATTGCAGGTAGAACAATTTGTGCGTTAGGGGAAGCGGCTGCTCTTCCAGTTAAGAGTTTCATAAAACACTTCCGGCCTGAGTTTGAGTACCTGATTAAACATAAAAAAAGTCAGGTTGAATCAATATGATCACTCTTGAGATAAATGGTAAAACCGTAGAGGTGGATCACGGCAGTACGGTTATGGATGCCGCGAATAAGCTTGGAATTCACGTTCCGCATTTTTGTTACCACAAGAAATTATCCATTGCAGCAAACTGCCGTATGTGTTTGGTTGAGGTTGAAAAGGCGTCAAAGCCGCTACCCGCCTGCGCGACCCAAGCGGTACAAGATATGAAAGTTCATACCTTATCGGAGCAAGCAAAAACTGCTCAAAAAGGGGTAATGGAGTTTTTGCTCATTAATCATCCGCTTGATTGTCCGATATGTGATCAAGGCGGCGAGTGTCAATTACAAGATTTGGCAGTCGGTTACGGAAGATCAGGGTCGCGTTTTAAAGAATCGAAACGCATCGTGAGCACGAAAGAACTTGGCCCATTAGTTTCGGCCGCAGAGATGTCTAGATGTATTCACTGCACGCGCTGTGTCAGGTTTGGTCAGGAAATTGCTGGGGTTATGGAATTGGGAATGGCGGGTCGAGGAGAGCACTCAGAAATTATGGCCTTTGTTGGCTCGACAGTAGATTCCGAATTATCTGGGAATATGATTGATGTTTGTCCGGTTGGAGCTTTAACATCTAAGCCGTTTAGGTATGCTGCGCGAACATGGGAGTTGGCTCGTCGAAAAACGATCAGTCCACACGATGCACTCGGATCTAATTTAACCGCTCAAATTAAAGGGGATATGGTTATTCGTGTCGTCCCTCATGAAAATATAGAAATTAATGAATGTTGGATTTCTGATCGAGATCGCTTCTCATACGAAGGATTGAATGCAACGGATCGTTTACTTTCTCCCATGATAAAAGTTGACAGTCGTTGGGAGGAAGTTGATTGGGCTACAGCTCTAGACCACATTAAAACCAAATTAGCGTCTCCGAATATTAAACGAGAGCGTATTGGCGCACTAGCAACTTCTCAGGCGACGACTGAAGAATGCTATTTATTTCAAAAATTGATTCGAGCTCTAGGCTCAGAAAATATTGATTATCGATTGAGACAAGCTGACTGTGAGGTATCCGCTCAGGTACCGTGGTTGGGCATGAGTATTTCCGATGTTGAGAAGTTGGACCGTATTCTGGTGATTGGTTCCAACATACGTAAAGAACAACCACTTCTAGCGCATAGAATTCGACAGGCGACAAAAATAAATCATGCCTTACTCGCATTTATCAATCCAATAAATAGTGATTCCTTGGTTCCGATGGCCAAGGATTACCTTGTCGCACCTAGCCGTGTGACGGGATTATTGCTACAAGTCGTTAAGGCTGTATGTCTTGGGCTTGGTCGACCTGTTGCAGATGCGTTGGCTGATATTTTGGTTGAATCCAATGCTGAGCAAATCGCGCAGCTTTTAGTTTCTGGGCAGCAGAAGTTGATATTAGTCGGATCTTTTTCCCGACATCATCCAGATCGATCAAAAATAGAGCAAATCAGTCATCTGCTAGGGGAATTAGTGGGTGCGAAAGTAGGGTTGCTCTCGGACGGACCTAATTCATTAGGTGCAGAATGTACTAATGTGTTGCCTGGCCCTAGCGGACTTAATGCGATTCAAATGATTGATACACCGCTAGATGCATACTTTTTATTGCATGCTGAGATGGGCGGTGACTCATGTGTGCCAGGTGCGGCCATTGAGGCTATGAAGTCTGCTCAGCTGGTCGTGGCCATGTGTGCATTCAAAGATGAGGTTGCTGAGTACGCAACGGTATTGCTGCCAATTAGTCCATTTTCTGAAACTGCGGGTACGTTTATCAATATGGAGGGTGTGGCGCAATCATTTGGTCCGGTTGCTCCAACAAAGGGACTTAGCCGTCCCGGATGGAGGCTGCTCGTTGCGCTTGGAAAATTATTTGAATTTTCTAATTTTGAGTATGAATCCATAGAGGCCGTTCGCAGTGCATTGAAAGACTGCTTTGATGGTTTGTCCCGTCGACTGCAATCGCTGCCTAATATGTCAAATGAAATTCCGGTCGCATCTGCGGAATCTTTGTTGATTGAAAGACTGTCAGATGTGCCTATGTATAGCGTCGACTCGATTGTTCGTCGCGCGCAGGCATTACAGTTGACTAAAGACGCGTTGTCCAACTATGTATGGTTGGGTTCAGATCTTGCCCAAGAACTTGATGTCGTGAATGAAGATATGGTTAGGGTTAAGCAAGGAGGTCATTTCTTTGAGCTGCCTGCTCGAATTGATCCAAACCTTGCGCGCGCTGTCATTCGAATACCTATGACCAGTGATGCCTCAAAGGTGCTTGGTGGTATCGGTGGTTCAGTTCAAGTCGCTAAGCTCCAATCTGTAGGGGCGGTTGCATGATCGTTGATTTTTTAAGTACTTATATTGGTGAAGACTTTGCGTACTTTAGTTGGACTTTGATTAAAGTTTTGGCGATTCTGATTCCAGTGACACTCTGTGTTGCCTACCTTACTCTCGCTGAGAGAAAGGTGATAGGGTACATGCAACTTCGTTTGGGCCCCAATCGTGTCGGTCCTAAGGGCTTGTTGCAACCCTTTGCTGACGTTTTGAAGTTACTGACAAAAGAAATTATCATCCCTAACGGAGCGAACAAATTTTTATTTGTCATCGCTCCCATGTTGTCCTTGATGCCGGCGTTAGCTGCTTGGGCGGTAATTCCTTTTGCTGACGGCTTAGTGTTGTCTAATATTGACGCCGGACTACTTTACATCTTGGCTATTACTTCCATGGGCGTTTATGGCGTCATTGTGGCAGGCTGGGCTTCTAATTCGAAGTACGCGTTGCTCGGCGCCATGAGAAGTGGTGCGCAAATTGTGGCGTATGAAATTGCTATGGGTTTTGCCTTAGTGTGTGTCTTGATGATGTCAGGAAGCTTGAATTTAACGACGATAGTCGATACGCAGCGAACTGGAATGGGGTTTCTCGGCTGGAATTTAATCCCATTATTTCCTATGTTTGTCGTGTACTTTATATCAGGCGTTGCTGAGACTAACCGGGCGCCATTTGATGTGGCAGAGGGTGAGTCAGAGATTGTTGCTGGATTCCACGTCGAATATTCGGGAACAACATTTGCGGTATTTTTTTTGGCTGAGTATGCCAACATGATTTTGATTGCAGCATTAGCGTCGATCATGTTTTTAGGTGGTTGGCTCTCGCCAGTACCCGGTATACCGCATGGGTTCGGTTGGCTAGCGGCTAAAGTCGCATTCATGCTCTTTTTCTTTCTATGGTTTCGGGCCACATTCCCGCGTTACCGATACGATCAGATTATGCGTTTAGGTTGGAAGGTATTCATTCCCGTAACCATTGTTTGGCTTGTTCTCATTGGTTTGCTCATGAGAATGGATTGGTGGCCTTGGTAGTTTTGACATAAAGGAATTAATAAAAATGTTTGGGTTTATTCGTGATGCATCAAAGACCTTTCTACTTACGGAGCTACGTAAGGGGTTGATGCTCACATTAAAATACTTGTTTGCACCAAAGATTACTGTGCAGTTCCCAGAGGAGAAGACTCCTCAGAGCGCTCGGTTTCGTGGACTGCATGCATTGAGACGATATCCGAATGGCGAAGAGCGCTGCATCGCTTGCAAATTGTGTGAGGCGGTATGTCCTGCGGTGGCTATCACTATTGAGTCCGAGCAAAGAGATGATGGTAGTCGGCGTACGACGCGCTATGACATTGATCTGACTAAATGTATATTTTGCGGTTTTTGTGAAGAATCTTGTCCAGTCGACGCTATCGTCGAAACAAGAATTTTTGAGTATCACGGCGAGCAGCGTGGAGATTTGGTGTACACGAAGGACATTTTGTTAGCCATCGGTGATCGATACGAAGATCAGATTTCTAAGGACCGAGAGTCTGATGCCAAATATCGATAATGTATGAATATGGGTCAATATTCAAAAAATAACATACAACCTAAATGAACTTTGAGTATTTCACCTTCTACTTATTTTCCTCCGTCCTTGTTGGGGCAGGGCTGAGTGTTATTTTTTCGCGTAATCCGGTACATGCAGCCCTCTCTTTAGTATTGGCGTTTTTCACCTCTGCGGGTATGTGGCTCATTCTTGAGGCAGAATTTTTGGCGGTCTCCCTTATATTGGTTTACGTGGGTGCAGTAATGGTTCTTTTTTTATTCGTTGTGATGATGTTGGATATCAACTTGAATCGCATGAAAGAGGGGTACTGGAATTATTTGTTACCAGCATTAGTTGTATCTGGAATTTTTATGGCAGAAATCATTGTCCTTGTCGGGGGGCGGGTAGTGTTTGACAAACCGTCAGAGGTTGCCGCGGCGATTTCCAGTGAGGGTAATACGCTTCAATTAGGTCGTTTGCTGTATACGGAATATTTATATGCGTTTGAGTTAGCTGCGGTGATATTGCTTGTGGCTATTGTGGCTGCTATCGCATTAACCCTCAGGCGCCGCAATGACATAAAGCGTCTGGATACGAACCAACAGCTCTCAGCGACCCGGGCTAATCGACTGAAAATAATCTCTATGCCGGTTGAAAATAAACGTAGCGAGGATAATCCATGATTACCCTATCTCATTACCTAGTGTTGGGTGCGATTCTTTTTTCAATCAGTATCGCGGGAATATTTTTGAATCGTAAAAACATCATCATTATTTTGATGTCGATTGAGCTGATGTTGCTCGCGGTCAATATTAACTTTCTGGCGTTCTCACATTATTTAGGCGATTTATCGGGTCAAATTTTTGTCTTTTTTATACTGACGGTGGCGGCTGCTGAATCAGCAATCGGGCTTGCTATTTTGGTGGTGTTATTTAGAAACTTGAAGACAATTAATGTTGATGATATCGGTGTGTTAAGAGGCTAGTGATTCTATGAATGGCATGAATATATACCTCCTTGCTGCGCTATCCCCATTGTTTTTTGCGCTAATTGCCGGTCTTTTTGGTAAACAAATTGGTCGGTCGGCTGCACATTTTTTGACGATTTTTGGGGTCTTCATCTCGTTGGTCGCGTCGATCATGATTTTTATCGACGTTTTAGATGGGCATGTTTTTAATGGGGCGGTTTACACTTGGGCATTAATTGGAGACGTTCGTTTTGAAGTAGGATTTTTGATTGATCGTTTGTCTTCACTCATGATGATTGTCGTCACTAGTGTGTCGTTTCTGGTTCACATTTATACGATAGGGTATATGCAGAAAGATCCTGGATATCAGAGGTTTTTCAGTTATATATCTTTGTTTACATTTGCCATGCTGATGTTGGTCATGAGCAATAATTTTCTTCAGCTGTTCTTTGGATGGGAAGCGGTTGGATTGGTTTCCTATCTGTTGATAGGTTTTTGGTATAAAAAAGATTCTGCGATTTACGCAAATCTTAAAGCATTCCTCGTTAATCGAGTAGGTGATTTTGGATTTTTACTAGGTATTGCGCTGATTCTACATTACGCTGGAACGTTAGATTATGCTGCGGTATTTGATCAAAGCGATAACCTCGCTGCTCAAGAAATTGAGTTGTTCGCAGGCCTTGACTGGTCTTTGGTGACAGTAATTTGTATCTGCCTGTTCATTGGCGCGATGGCAAAATCAGCACAATTTCCCCTTCACGTTTGGTTGCCAGATTCAATGGAGGGTCCAACACCAATTTCTGCGCTCATTCATGCGGCGACCATGGTCACCGCCGGCATATTCATGGTGGCTCGTATGTCCCCCTTATTCGAACTGTCAGAAGCAGCGCTGTCTTTCGTGCTGGTTATCGGTTCTATTACTGCGCTGTTTATGGGGCTTTTAGGTTTAGTTCAAAATGATATCAAGCGTGTGGTTGCGTATTCGACATTATCCCAACTTGGATACATGACCGTTGCGTTAGGTGTTTCCGCATATTCTGCTGCGATGTTCCATCTGATGACCCATGCTTTCTTCAAGGCTTTGCTCTTCCTCGCGGCTGGCTCTGTGATTATCGGTATGCATCATGAGCAAGATATGCGCTTTATGGGCGGATTGAGACGAAAAATGCCCATTACTTGGTTGGTGTCATTAGTTGGGTCTTTGGCATTGATTGGATTCCCGTTCCTATCTGGTTTTTACTCAAAAGATAGCATCATTGAAAGTACCCATTTGTCAACAATACCTGGTGCTGGTTTTGCGTACTTTGCCTTGCTGGTAGGGGTTTTTGTTACCGCTCTCTATAGTTTCCGGATGTACTTTTTGGTGTTTGAGGGTAAATATCGAGGAGGGGCGCACCATCATGATAATGGCATCGAAGGAAAGCATGAGCCTCACGAATCACCAATGGTGGTTTGGGCCCCTTTGGTCGTCTTAGCAGTTTTGTCAGTTTTTAGTGGGGCGATCGCAATACAACCTATTCTGTTCGGAAATTATTTTGAGGATGTCATATTTGTTACTGGATCTCATGATGTGGTCCGGCAATTTGGGGAGCACTTCTATGGATGGTTTGCAATGGGGTTGCATGGGTTCCAAACGTTGCCCTTTTGGTTGGCGGTTACTGGTGTCTTTGTCGCATGGTTTCTTTTTGTGTATTCACCGAACTCCAGAAAAAAACTGGTCATATTTTCACCGCTTACCAAATTATTCGATGAGAAATACTTCCTAGATAAATTTAATGAGTGGTTTTTTGCGCAAGGAGCGAAGTCTCTAGGTGGTTTACTTTGGAGGATTGGTGATCAAAAAATCATTGATGGGCTCATGGTTAATGGCTCTGCTAAGTTAGTCGGTCGGATAGGGATGAAGCTCCGCCGGGTACAAACAGGTTTTGTGTCTCATTATGCGTTTGTGATGATATTAGGGGCTTTCACTCTCGTCACAATTTGGCTTTTTTAAAAATAAGATAGATAAAAACATGTTGACCCACGTAATCGGTTCTTTGTCACTCATTGTTTGGTTACCCATAATCTTTGGCATTGCCGTATTGCTAGTTGGTCGAGATGGACGAGAGTGCGTCGCTCGCTGGATGTCCTTAGTCGGCTCTATTCTGAGCGCTCTGGTTGTGATCCCCGTATGGAGACAATTTGATGCGACGCAATCTGAATTTCAATTTATTGAGTTCATCCCTTGGATTGAGATCTTCAATATCAATTATCACTTGGGTATAGATGGCATATCTCTAGTACTTATTTTGTTGAACGTATTGACCACCGTCTTTGTTGTTGTTGCAGGCTGGGAAGTAATCACTAAGAAAGTATCTCATTATTTCGCCTCATTTTTAATTTTGTCTGGGATTATTAATGGGGTTTTTTGTTCGCTAGATGCAATGTTGTTCTATGTTTTTTTTGAGGCAACGCTTATCCCAATGTTTCTCATTATCGGAGTATGGGGTGGGCCAAATCGAGTTTATGCAGCAATTAAGTTTTTTCTCTACACGTTAGCAGGGTCGTTATTAACGCTAGTTGCACTCATTTATCTCTATCGGTCCACTGGGGGCAGTTTTGCGATCGAGAATTTTTATGCGGTATCAATTCCACAGAGTGCTCAGGTTTTAATTTTTTTAGCGCTCTTTGCCGCTTTTGCCGTGAAGATACCGATGTGGCCAGTTCACACTTGGTTGCCCGACGCGCACGTTGAGGCACCTACTGGTGGATCGGTTGTTTTGGCGGCGGTTATGCTCAAGCTCGGTGGGTACGGATTTTTAAGATTGTCGTTGCCGATTGTGCCCGATGCGGCGAGAGAATTGGCACCCTTCGTAATTGGACTCTCTTTAATTGCTATTGTTTATATTGGATTTGTTGCGCTTGTTCAGCGAGACATGAAAAAGCTAATTGCCTATTCATCGATATCTCATATGGGCTTTGTGACTCTAGGTATTTTTATATTTAATGTCGAAGGAATGCAGGGTGCTGTTATCCAAATGGTGTCGCACGGCTTTATCTCTACGGCATTATTCCTGTGTGTTGGGGTCTTGTATGACCGAATGCACTCAAGGGAAATTTCTGCATATGGAGGCGTCGTTAATTCGATGCCAATGTTCGCAGCGCTGTTTCTCGTATTTGCGATGGCTAACGCTGGCTTACCTGGAACAAGTGGGTTTGTGGGTGAGTTTCTTGTCATCATGGGTGCGATGGCGACTAATTTTTGGTATGCGTTTGCAGCGGCTATGACCCTTATCTTAGGTGCCGCGTATACGCTTTGGATGTATAAGCGAGTTGTTTTTGGAGATTCCGGTAGCGAACGGGTAATAGGATTAAAGGATGTTAATGTGCGCGAATTCGCAATGTTGCTTGTCCTAGCACTAATGGTAATTGGTGTGGGCTTGTACCCCAAGCCGTTTACAGATGTGATTGATGTTTCGGTGACTACAGTATTAGAACTCGCCTCGGTGATTAAGAACTAAATAAAGCGATAGTCCATTATAAAAGGTATTTAAGTCACATATGTATTTTCAATTATCAGATCTATGCACGCTCTTGCCTGAGATTTTTTTGCTCGTCGGGGTTAGCGTTATTTTATTACTCGACTTATTTTTAAGTAAGGAGCAGCGTGGTATTACGTACGCACTATCTCTTATAGTTTTAATTGTGACGAGTGTTCTGCCGTGGTTTTTTTATGACGCAGACCCTAGAGTCATTATGAGCGGATTTATTGTCTCCGACGCACTAGGAGCGGCTCTTAAGTCGATGGTGTGTGTGCTCATTACGGCTGGTCTTGTGTATTCAAAGAACTACCTATTATCGCGCGGGTTATATCGAGGGGAGTACTTTTCACTGACGTTGTTTGCGACCCTAGGGATGATGGTTATGATCTCATCCAACCATTTCCTAAGTCTATATCTGGGTCTTGAGCTATTAAGTTTAAGTTTGTATGCGATGGTGGCTCTCCAGCGTGATTCTGGCCGTAGTTCTGAGGCGGCTATTAAGTACTTTGTTTTAGGGGCGATTGCTTCGGGTATGCTACTTTATGGTATGTCTATGATCTACGGTGCCACCGGACATCTGAACATTGAAGCAATTGTATCTTCCATACTTTCTGGACATAGTGATTCTAATCTGCTTCGGCTCGGAGTGGTGTTTGTTATCGTAGGAATCGGCTTCAAACTCGGGGCTGTTCCATTTCATATGTGGATACCTGATGTTTACCAAGGCTCTCCCACCTCAGTGACTCTACTTATTGGTACTGCGCCTAAAGTAGCCGCCTTTGCGTTTGTGTTACGTTTGCTCGCTGAAGCTCTTGGGCATCCATCGTTACATCAGGATTGGAGTCAAATGCTAACCGTTCTTGCCGTCGCTTCACTGATCATTGGTAACGTTGTGGCGATTGCTCAAACTAACTTTAAGCGCATGTTGGCGTATTCGACGATTGCCCATATGGGGTTTTTGTTGGTTGGTTTCATGACGGGCTCCATTAATGGGTATAGCGCGTCATTATTTTATGTTTTAACGTACGTTGTTATGGCGTTGGGTGGTTTTGGTGTAATTTTGCTTCTATCTAGGGATGGATTTGAGGCAGAAGAACTTAGCGATTTGAGGGGGTTGAGTCAGACAAATCCTTGGTGTGCATTTCTTTTAATGATTATTTTATTTTCTATGGCGGGCATACCGCCAACAGTAGGTTTTTGGTCTAAGTTATTTGTGATTCAGTCAATTATGGATTTAGGTTATGTAGGTCTTGCTGTGACTGCCGTAATGACGTCTCTCATTGGGGCTTATTATTATTTGCGAGTTGTTAAAATTATGTACTTTGATGCGAGTGAGTCGGCAATCAATACCGTCAAATATTCGGTGGGAATGGCAGTCTTCGCAGTCAATGGTTTGTTGCTGCTTGGTCTGGGTTTGTTCCCCGGTTGGCTCCTGTCCCTTTGTGAATCGTTAATTGTTAGTTCAGTCCGAACTTTTTGATTAATGAGTTAGGACTTTACTGAAAATTAGTTAGATTCGCGCATAGCATACAGGGTCGGAATGCTTGAGGAAAGATAAAGGATGCTACGACAATCATTGCATTACTCTGATCTGAGAATTTCCGGAAAGGGATCCGTCTTAAATAAGATCCTGAATAGTGTTGGGTTTTTTAAACCCTTGAATTTTCAGTTCTTGCCCCCATCTCGTTGATCTATAGGTAATACAATCCATTTAAATAGGGTGAAATTTAATGTCAGATGCTGCTGCTAAAGAGACGCTCGGGTTTCAAACGGAAGTAAGCCAATTACTTAAATTGATGATTCATTCCTTGTATTCAAACAAGGAAATTTTTCTAAGAGAGTTGATTTCAAATGCTTCTGACGCTTGCGATAAACTCAGATTTGAGTCACTCACAGATGCTTCGCTCATGGGTGACGATGTAGTTCTTAAGATTGACATCTCGGTTGATCGTGAAAATAGAACTATTTCTATCTCGGACAACGGGATCGGAATGTCTCGAGAGGAAGTGATACAGAACATCGGGACGATTGCAAAATCCGGAACTAAAGAGTTTTTCAGTAAGCTCACGGGAGATCAGGCTCAAGATGCTACGCTTATTGGGCAATTTGGAGTCGGTTTTTATTCCTCCTTTATTGTCGCAGATAAGGTGACGCTTATTTCTAGACGGATTGGATTGGAGGAGTCTGAATCGGTGCTCTGGGAGTCTGAGGGTAAGGGGGAGTTCACGGTCGAAAGTACGTCCAAGCTGAGTCGAGGCACACAAGTTATTCTGCATTTGAGGGCGGATGAAGACGATTTGCTGGAAGGGTATCGCCTAAAAACAATTGCTCAGCGTTACTCAGACCATATTAATCTCCCTATTTTTATGCCTAAAGAAGAATGGGATGCCAAAGAAAATAAGTACGTTCTTCAGAATGAATCTGAACAAATTAATCAAGCATCAGCGATATGGGCTCGACCGAAAACCGATGTAACTGATGAGCAATATGAGGATTTTTACAAGCATATCTCTCACAATTTTGAGAAGCCGTTAGCATGGGCTCATGCTCGAGTTGAGGGGAAAAGTGAATATACCCACTTGTTGTATCTTCCGAGTAAAGCTCCTTTTGACCTCTGGAACAGGGATCATAGACGAGGGTTAAAGCTCTATGTTCGCCGTGTATTTATTATGGAGGATGCAGAGCAGTTATTACCTGGGTATCTTCGTTTCGTCAGAGGTGTTGTAGATTCCTCAGATCTACCGTTAAATGTTTCCAGGGAAATATTGCAAGAATCTAGAGATGTTGATGCCATTCGTAAGGGGTGTATTAATCGAGTTCTGGCCATGCTTGAGGATATGGCTGAAAATCAACAGGATAAATTTAAGGAATTTTGGAAAGAATTTGGTCGCGTTCTCAAAGAAGGTCTTGGGGAAGATTGGAGCAATAAAGAGCGCATTGCTAAGTTACTTCGATTCTCAACGACTGCTCAAATTGATAAGGGTGAAGTTGTTACCCTAAGTGATTATATTGCACGTATGAAAGAGGGGCAGGATAAGATCTACTACATTACCGCTGAGACGCATGCTGCGGCGAAATCAAGTCCTCATCTGGAAATATTTAAGAAAAAAGATATTGAGGTTCTTTTGCTCTCTGACCGGGTTGATGAGTGGGTAGTCTCTAATCTCCAAGAGTTCGATGAAAAAAAACTCGTCTCAGTAGCTAAAGGTTCTCTTGATTTAGGTCCAATTGATGATAAGAAACTTGATGGTAAGTCTGATGAGGTAGATGCTGACGGTGGTGACTTAGTGAAGCGTATTAAGGAGGCGTTAGCGGGGAAAGTCAAAGATGTTCGTGTGTCGACTCGACTAGTCGATTCTCCTTCATGTTTGGTATCTGATGAGGATGAAATGAGTATGAATCTTTCAAGAATGTTGAAGGCTGCAGGACAAGAATCGCCTTTAATTGAACCGATTCTGGAAATTAATATTCATCATCCGATTGTGAAGAAAATGGCGGCCGAGAAAGAAGTCGCCCGCTTTTCGGACTGGAGCTCAATTATCTTTGATCAGGCTATGTTGGCTGATGGCGGCTCACTTGAGGATCCTGCGGCGTTTATCGTCAAATTGAATAATTTAATCTTGAGTCTGCCTCAAAGTACTTGATTCCATGACGTTCTGAAGATACATTTCAGAGCGAGGGTGGTTAAAGGGCTCTCATTTAGCGGTGTTATGTAGTTATTGGTTAGGAGTCGCGATGATTAGTGTGCTTCCGAATACCATTACCCTTGGTCGATTGTTGTCAGTTCCGTTTTTGGCAATCATATTGTCAAGCCACGACTATCAACTGGCTTTTTGGTTTTTTTTAGTTTTAAGCTTTTCGGACGGTTTGGATGGGTATATTGCTCGTCGATTCAATGCAATCACAACGGCAGGAACGATACTGGATCCTGTTGCCGATAAGTTGTTGGTCATTACCTGTGCATCGATCTTAGCCTGGGACGGGTTATTACCTCTGTGGATTGGCATTCCTCTAGTTTTAAGAGACATTGTGATGCTGAGTGTTGGACTGCTTGACAGCACATTAAGAGATATTCGAGTGTTACCTAATCTATGGGGTAAGTCACATGCGGCACTCGCGTTTCTAGCTATTGCACTTGCTATTGCGCAAGAGGCCAAATTATTCGTGGGCGATTTAATCCTAGACGTGATGCTACCAGCATTATTAGTAACTTTATCTATTTCTACCGTCGTATATTTTGTCGAGTGGCGGCGTGTTCGCCTTAATGGTCGCGCCACATCAGCAGCATCTATGTAGTTTTATCTTCTTGTTATTTGGGCAATCAAAGGGTAGCTTAGACTTACACATGCTTCCAGGTTGCCGACCTTTTTTCAATAAATGCATCTATCCCTTCGCTGACATCAAGAGCCATCATATTGCAGGCCATAGTCTCGGCCGCGAATTTGTAGGCGTCATCGATGCCCATTTCAATTTGCCGATAGAGCATTCGTTTTCCCGTTGAAACGGCAACCGCCGACTTGCGAATAATTAAATTAGCCATCTGGAGCACTTCGGCATTCAGTTGTTTTGCAGGAACAGCTTTGTTGATTAGTCCGAGTGACTCTGCGGTACGCGCGTCAATGAATTCACCAGTAAATAGTAATTCTGCAGCTTTTTTCCGATGAATGTTTCGAGATACGGCAACTGCCGGTGTTGAACAAAATAAGCCGTAATTAACTCCAGAAGTTGCAAATTTCGCTTCTTCTGATGCAATAGCAAGATCGCAGGCCCCAACGAGTTGACAGCCAGCAGCTGTCGCAATGCCATGTACTTTAGCGATGACAGGTTGAGGGATCCTCATTAGGGTGAGCATGAATTGACTGCAGGTTTTGAACAGCGCGTCATAATACTCTTGGCTTCGGTTTGCCCGCATTTGTTTAAGGTCATGGCCAGCACAAAATGCGTCTCCGCTCCCCTCAATGATGACGACTCGAACTGATGAATCATTGCTGATGGTATCTAATTGCATTTGAAGTGTTGCCAGAAGTTCCTCAGAGAGCGCGTTGTATGCTTTTGGGCGGTTAAGTCTCAGTGTGGCAACGCCACCTTCATCTGTTCTAAGCAATACGGTTTCGTTGACGTTTACTTTCGCCGTGTTTGTAACAGTCATATTAAGCCCTTTTTGACACGCATTTTTAGAGTAGTATAACGTAAATAATTCCATCAAATTAAATTATGAAGAGCATTGTTTTCAATGTTATACGATGACACGACAACGGATCGCAACCTTTTATGACAATGGATAACACATCGTTTACCGTCATTGACTATTTGGCAATTGCCATATTCTATTTCGGTTGGGTTGGCTATGCCAAATTCGCAAGGCGTGCTGCTGACAAGGGAATGCCTAGTTTGATGAGTGTTATGGTGCGTTACCGAGAGCAATGGTGGCGCGGGACTATTCGGAGAGATCTAAAGATCGTTGATGCAAACATTATTCTCACCTTAGCAAATGGCGCTACGTTTTTTGCTTCAACGACTATTTTGATCTTGGGTGCGCTACTGGCGCTATTGGGTAACGCCGACCGAGTGATAATGATTCTTGCTGATTTGCCATTTGCGGTTGAGAACGACACCTTGGCATGGAACTGTAAAATAGTATTACTGCTCGCTATATTTATATATGCTTTCTTTAAGTTTACCTGGTCTCTAAGGCAGCATTTTTTTTGTTCGGTAATGGTGGGCGCAGCACCGGATACTGATGCCACACCTGATGTGCACGAACAATTCATTCAGCGTGGCTCGAAAATGGCGAGTATTGCTTCTAATACCTTTAACGACGGATTGCGTGCTTATTACTTTGGCCTATCAGTCTTGCCTTGGTTTTTAAATGCCTGGCTCTTTATTTTGTCTAACATGATGGTGATAGGCATTCTTTACCATCGAGAATTTAAGTCTGATGCGTTAAAAGCAATGCTTGGAAATGATTTAAGTAAAGGCTCATGTAATTAAGTAAGTCGCAGCGACTTGACATTTAATGGGGGGATTATGAGCGATAAAAAGAAATTTTCTTGTAATCATTTAGATGACAGAGAATTCAAAAAAGATGGTTTGCGCCCTTTTTTTGAGTACAGGGATTTAGGCATAAAAGAGGCGACCAATGGGGCTGTTGTTGCGCACGTTATTCGAGCGGTTCCCGGCGAGCATACAGTCCCTCGCCAACATTATCATGATGTCACATTTCAAATGATCTACATTTTAAAAGGTTGGGTAGAGTTCGATTATGCGGGGGTCGGACGAAAGCGGTTAACGGCTGGAACATGTGTACATCAGCCGCCCGGGATTCATCATAAAGAGATCGAACATAGTGACGACTTAGAGTTGATAGAGATTGTTATGCCAGGGGTCTTTGAGACAATGGAGAGTTAATTTTTAGCTATGCTTTATCGTTGTTGAATGTGAGTTTTTTCGCGTAATCATCTGAGAACTCTTCGGCCTCTTCAATGAACTGAAAAAAATCTAACTCAAATGAGTTCAGGTGCCTCACGAGATCTATCGCGCCGCCTAAAAGTGCGTTTCCTCGCTTTAACCTAGAACCCAATCGCTCGATTTGCTGAGCAATACCATCTATTGATGTGTATGTTCTGAACCAGTCTTGTTCAACAATTAATCGAGAGACTTTTCTAAAATTTTGTGTATTTTCAGGTCGATCTTTGAGGACTACTTGGTAAATGTGTTGGCTGAAATCTATCAATTTTTTGGAATGTAACTGCGACCAGTGCCTAGCAGGAATATGATCGAAATACATATCGATCAGTATCCGAGAAAATCGTCTTTGCTCGGGCTTAATGCTTTTGCAGCTTTTCCTGAAAATGTCTGACTGGTCCGAAAAAAGATCAATTTTCCTGTGAAGTTTGATCCCATTAACGACGTTATAGTGGTTAACCGCTAGCATCCGCTCATCTATAGGACCGTTTACAAAGGCCCCAAGGATGCTGCCTAGTTGTCAGTCCTCATCATTTGGGGATAAAAAAAGATGTGCGAGGTAATTCACGGCTAATATACTTCTTACCTAAAGATTTACTGTCTTATTTGTCATGGTCGCAACACAAGTATAGTGCTTACTTTGAGCCCACTATGATTTTATCTGAAGATGCAGTCGTTATAATCAGGGCTACACACCAAAAGGAAAATCTACCTTTAATGAACGATAGTCGAATACCAAATATGAGTTCTTATGAACAATTGATGGCTCTTGCTAACGATTTAGCGTCGAAGGCACCTCTAGATCACGTGTCTGTGGACCAAACACCGTTGTATAAATTGGTTGATGCGTTCGTCGATTCCGGACTGAGTGATGCCGTGAAACAGGCGTGTTGGCATCCTAATTCTATCTTGGCTGGGCGTATGGCAAGACAGGTGGCGGACGCAGCGATAACAGCGGACCGAAAAGGAAGTGCATTTCGATTAGATTTATTTGTCATGCCGATCATTTTGGTTATTGGTGCCCAGAAAAGAAACACTATTTCGACCGTATTGAATGATGTAGCCGCCTTGACTGGCATTTTAGAAAGTCTGGGTGTCCTGGGTCATTGTAAGAACTTTGGGTTGGCTAATTGTTTAACGGACTATGAGGCCTTGCATCAATATCCTCTTGATTCGTGGAGGCTGGCTGGTCAATACGACGAATTAAAAAATATAGTGGTGTTAGATTTTCCGGATGATCCAATCGACGTTTTAGCTGGAGTAGAAGCTGCTCATTTGCGATTTCTCTGTGGTGTAGCACTCAGTCCTACCTCTGCGCCTTCGGTTTTTGAATCGGCGGGGGATATTGGTAGATGGGGAATTAAATTTTCCGAGGCGGTAAGTGCTCAGTTATCTACGGCGGATTGTTCGGTGTTGGCGTTACCTCGGCTACCGAGACCTCTTATCAGATCTCTAGAGGAGGGATATTGGGCAGTGAGAGAAGTTGGTTTTCAGTTGTTCGCTAGCAATGCGATCAATCATGCTCGCCTAAAATTTGGAGAGCCAGATATATCAATTGATTCAAGTGCGGGTGGTAAAGTATTGACGCGATTATCGTCTTTGTTTGATGAGTCGTTCGATAGGACGTACGATTTCCCTGTTGCACCTTATGAGTCACATGATCAAGCGCTTGCGACGATTGATCAGTTTTTTAGAGACATAGGTATTCAGCGTTACCAGTTAAAAGTATCTGAAGGCGAAGAGAAATATGTTAACTGCGAAACGTAACGTTTGTTTCTGCGCTTAATTTTCATTAAAAGGTTTTTATGAAAACAGTATTGGTCACTGGTGCTGGTAGAGGCATAGGTTTGGCTGTCGCTAAAAAATTCTCATCGATGGGTTGGATTGTGTTATCTCTAGATAAAGAGTTCCAAGCCATCTGTATTGGGGAACGTATTGTATTCGACTTGAGATCTCTCGATAAAATTCCGTATTTAATAGATCAATTAGGGCCAATTGATACGTTGGTTAATAATGCAGCAGTACTATTTTGTGACCCGATGGATTTAATACCTCAGGATCATATACAGGAGATTCTAGAGGTTAATCTTTTAGCCCCTGCGAGATTGATTGAGTCTGTCTCATTGGGTATGAGATCTCGAGGCGGTGGCCGTATTGTTTCGGTTGGTTCAGTTTCGGCATTTACCGGGCATCCTGATCTTTGGTATGGCGCGACGAAGGCGGCGTTACTAAATCTTACAAAGAGTTATGCTTCGCATCTCGGCCGAGATAATATATTTGTGAATGCGGTTGCACCTGGACCAACTTTGACAATGATGTATGAGCAATTACCTGATTCCAGAAAAGAATCGGTAATGAGCAGTGTGCATAGCGGACGACCTTGTTTGCCAGAGGAGGTCGCGGAGGCTATTTTTTGGTTGGGAGCGGAAAGTCCGGCTTATGTTTCTGGAACTACTGTTGACGTAAATGGTGGTTCCTACTCTCGATGATGAATACTTCCGATTTTGCAGTTGCTGTTATTTCGTCCGCTAGGGTTTTTACTCCTTGAAGTTTCAGGCTGAGGAGACACCATATTTCGGTCTAGGCCCAGACCTGATTCTTAATGCGCTTGACCATGTTGGGTGGAAAACCACAGGAAAGTTAATTCCTCTAAATAGTTTCGAGAACCGGGTTTATCAAATTGGCGTTTATGATGACGATTTGGAATTCGATGTAGTCGCAAAATTTTATCGTCCTGGTAGGTGGTCCAAAAATCAATTGCTGGAGGAGCACAGATTTACGTTTGATTTGTCCGATGTTGAGCTTCCGGTGATTGCTCCTATTAGGATCAATAAAGAGTCTCTTTTTAAGGCTGAGCAATTTCAATTTGCCGTATTTGAAAAAAAAGGTGGACGAGCGCCTAATCTAGAGGATGACTTTGTATTGGGGTGGATTGGTCGATTGATCGGTCGTATTCATGCGGTATCCGCGACGCAATCGTTCCGGTATCGTCCTACTATAAGCACGGACCAGTTCGGTAGGGATCCCGTTAACTTCATAATAAGTAAAGGGTTCATTCCTGTTGAATTACGTAAGACGTACGAAGATCTTGTGGATCTCGCTTTAACGGCGATTGATGAGGCTTTAAAAGGAGTACAAGGCTTATCCTTCATTCGTTTGTTGGGAGACTGCCACCCAGGGAATATTTTGTGGATGGAAGATGGCCCGAGTTTTGTTGACTTGGATGATGCTGTTATGGGTCCGGCCGTTCAGGATTTATGGATGTTGTTGTCGGGAGATCGGGAATCTATGGCGCAGCAGTTGCGGAAAGTCTTAATAGGCTATGAGCAATTTATGACCTTCGACTACCAACAGATCGCCTTAATCGAGCCCCTTCGAACGCTACGCATGATCAACTACTCTGGCTGGTTGGCTCAGCGATGGAAAGATCCTGCGTTCCAGGTCGCTTTTCCATGGTTTGGATCACAGCGATATTGGGAAGAGCATTTAGGCCATATGCGAGAGCAAATTGGTTTGATGCAGGAGAGGTTTTCTGTTTAAGTTTTTGATTCCTAGTAAACTAAATAAGGCATCATTATTTTTATTCAGCGATTGTTACATTGGAGATATGAATGACAAAAGTAGTTAAGTTTCACAAGACGGGTGGTCCTCAGGTTTTGTCACTAGAGAATATGATTGTTGGCAAGCCTAAACTAGGAGAGGCTCGTGTTCGACACACGGCGATCGGCTTAAACTTTATCGATACTTATCATCGATCTGGCCTTTATCCGCTTCCATTACCTAGTGGTGTTGGTTTAGAGGGCGCAGGCGTGGTTGAGGCGATTGGAGCTGGGGTAACGCACATCAAGCCCGGTGACCGAGTGGTATATGCTGGAGGCCCTCCTGGAGCTTATGCGCAGGAAAGAGTGATGCCCGCTACTAAGTTGGTTAAAGTGCCTGCTGGAGTCTCTGATGAGGATGCGGCAGCAATGATGCTCAAGGGTCTGACAGTACAAATGCTCATACGTCGTGTCTACCGTGTACAAAAAGGTGAGACAGTTTTATTCCATGCGGCCGCTGGTGGGGTTGGTTTGATTGCTTGTCAGTGGCTCAATGCCCTAGGTGTCAAGGTGATTGGTACGGTTGGTTCAGATGCAAAAGCGAAAATTGCTAAAGCGCATGGATGTCACTACACGATTAATTACACTAATGAAAATTTTGCTGAGCGTGTTCGGGAAATTACTAAAGGTCGAGGAGTGCCGGTGGTGTTCGACTCAGTGGGCAAGGATACATTTCACGGCTCGTTGGATTGTCTCCAGCCGAGAGGACTGTTGACTGTATTTGGTAATGGTTCAGGCCCGGTGAGGGACATTGATGTGAATATACTCGCGAAAGGTTCTTTTTACCTTACTAGACCCTCCATCATGATTTATACGGCGATGCGTTCAGATCTGGAAGCCGGGGCGAAAGAACTTTTTAGTATGGTCAAGTCCGGTAAAGTAAAAATAGATATTAATCAGCGATATGCATTAGCCGATGCTGCTAACGCGCACAGAGATCTTGAAGCTCGGAAAACTACGGGTTCAACGATTTTGATGCCTTGATCGTTTATGTTGAAAAAAATGCCGCGTTTAGCGGCTTTTTTTTGTCTGCTTTATCTAGATCTGAGTATGGGCTAACTTAGAGGTGTATGTAAGGGTAACATTGACGTTTGATTGGCTAATCTAAGGAGTGCATATGTTTCGTTTGGACGGAAAAATCGCGCTGGTTTCTGGAGCCTCGCGTGGACTTGGTTGGGGTATGGCAAAGGCGCTAGCAAGTCAGGGAGCTCATGTATTTTTGAATGGTCGAGATCCTGTCAGTTTAGGTAAACGTGTTTTGGAGTTAACTGAGAACAGATTATTGGCAACGGCGATGGCTTTTGATGTTACCCAATCTGCAAAGATTAAGCGAGCTGTTGCCCAAATTGTTAGCGAGCAGGGGCGCATAGATATTCTTGTTGCGAATGCAGGCATACAGCATCGTGCACCGATCAGTGAGTTTGATGAAGACGATTTCCGGCGCGTTATGGATACTAATTTGATCGGTGTATGGGCATTAGCCAAAGAAGTGTCGAAGTCTATGGTTCAGGCTCGCTCTGGACGAATTATTTTTACCGGTTCCATTACGGCGCAACTAGGTCGACCGACTATATCCGCATATATTGCGTCAAAAGGAGGTGTGCATTCGCTTGCGAGACAGTTGGCGGTTGAGTTGGGTGATAAAGGCATTACTGCCAACGTGATAGCACCTGGATATTTTGCGACAGAAATGAACGAAGCCCTTATAGAGGATAAAGATTTTAACCATTGGGTATGCTCGCGCGTGCCCGTAAGGCGTTGGGGTGAGGTTGATGAAATAGGGTCTGCGGCTGTATTTTTAGCCTCTGACGAGTCCGCCTACGTGAATGGTCATGTGTTGACGGTAGATGGCGGGTTCAGCATCTCCATGTGACTTTCGTTTACTCCATTCCTTTTATATTAGAGATAGAGTTGTTTTATGTTTGAGGCTGTTAGTGTGTGAGGGCGGTGTATGATAAATAAATTTCGAATTGGCGTCAGCAGAGAAGCTATTACGAAAGATGGCAGAACGATTTTTGGTGAAGAAGCAACCCAGATTCTTGAGGATGCTAATGTAGAGTGGGCAATTCTTGAGGATCAGTCTGCGGCTGTCACGCCAGACCATGCGGCGGAATTTGATGCGATTTGTTTGATGAGTGCGCCGGTGACACGCCAAACCCTGAGTCGGAAAGACCGAAAATTGAAGCTCATCGCTAGATTTGGGGTGGGTTATGACTCTGTTGATGTGTCCGCTTGTAATAATTTTGGCGTGTTACTTACGATTACCCCCGATGGGGTTAGAAGGCCTGTAGCTGCATCGGTGATGGCGTATGTGCTTGCATTGGCTCATCGTATGTTTCTTAAAGACAGATTGGTTAGAGAAGGGCGATGGCTCGATAAAGGAAATTTTCTTGGAATGGGTTTAATAGGCCGAACTTTGGGGGTGATTGGCGTAGGTAATATCGGCGCAGAAGTTCTGCGTTTAGCAAAGCCATTTAATTTGAATTTGCTCGGGTGCGATCCTAATGTGTCTCAATCAGACATTGAGGCACTGGGTGCTACCAAGGCTGATTTGACAACATTACTTAAAGAATCTGATTTTGTTTCCGTCAATTGTTTATTAAACGAAAAGACCAAGGGTTTAATCAGTCACGAACAATTTAGGCTGATGAAGGCTTCAGCTTATTTTATCAATACCTCTCGTGGCCCGGTAGTTGACGAGAGCGCACTCATCGCTGCGTTAGAGAACGATTTGATATCGGGTGCGGCAATTGATGTGTTTGAGCACGAGCCTGTTGATCTGAATAATCCACTACTTCAGTTTGATAATGTGATTGTTGCGCCCCATGCTATTTGTCACACCGATGAGTGTATGCGTCTCCTTGGGGAGCAATCGTTTCAAGCTGCCGTTGATCTTTCTTATGGACGTAAGCCAGGCGATTTGGTTAATCCTGAGGTTTTAACGCATCCATCGTGGGTCGATCAATGGTCGTAAATGGATAGCTTTAATTTTTGAAGACATAATTTTCGAGTGATGTAAAAATATGCGAGATAACATTATAAAGAAAAAAGTTCTTGCCGGAGAGCCTGTATTCGGAACCTTCGGGTGGGAGTTCTTAGTCCCTGGTTTACCTCAAATCGTTAAGTCCTCAGGTGCCGATTTTTTGCTGATTGATATGGAGCATTCAGGTGTCAGTTACGAAACTTTAAAAACACAGATTGCACTGTGTCGTGGGCTTGATTTAGTTCCGATGTGCCGTATTCCATCAAATCAATATCACTATATTTCTCGCGCTCTAGATTTGGGTGCGCTCGGCATCATGGCACCCATGGTGGGTAGTGCACAAGAAGCGGAGTTTATTGTCTCCTGTACTCAGTACCCTCCAAAAGGCAGGAGAGGGGCTGCATTTGGATTTGCATCTGATGATTATTTGGGTGGAAATGTCAGCGAAAAAATTGAAATAGCTAATCAGCGCACTTTGGTCATGGCGTTAATTGAAACAAAGGATGGTATTGAAAACATCAATGAGATTGCGGCGGTGCCTGGCATTGATGTTCTATGGTTGGGTCATTTTGATTTGACGAACTTTTTAGGCATCCCAGGAGAGTTTTCTAATCCAAAGTATTTGGATGCAGTTGAGCGTCTTCGTGATGCTGCAAGGCGGTATGGCAAGGTGCTCGCGTGTATGTCAGCAAATGACGAGTGGAGTAGGGAATATTGGTTAAAAGATTTTCGATTATTTGCTGTTGGGGTTGACTCAACGTTGCTGCAGTCGGCCCTTAAGGCGGGTATCGATGTTTTGAGAGACTTGTCTGATAAGTAATCAAGAGGTGCAATTCGTCGAGTTTCGATCAAACTCACAATTCGATGTAATTTGTCAGTTTTATTCCCTATACCCTATCCGGATGAGTTAAACTTGAAGAACGTGAATACGAACGCGGTTGCCACGTTTCAGCGGATCACGATAAATTGACCCATTCAATGCCAAAAGAAGACAAATATACTGCGGAAAAAATCATCGAAATTACAACTTGGGCGCCAAATTTATTCAGCTTCAAGTTGACTCGATATACTGGATATCGATTTATTCCTGGACAATTCTCGCGGCTTGGCCTTAAGAAAGATGATGGGTCTATCGTTTGGCGCGCTTACTCAATTGTGTCGGCAAGCTATGACGAATATTTAGAATATTTTTCAATTGTGGTTCCTGATGGTGACTTTACCAGTCGCTTGTCACAATTGAAGGTTGGTGATGAAGTGCTTGTTGAGAAAATGAATTATGGTCTCCTGACGACTGCACGTTTCGAGGAGGGTAAAGATCTGTGGATGCTTGCGACAGGCACGGGGTTAGCACCATTTATCAGCATTTTGTATGAGCTCGAAACATGGGATAAGTACGAAAACATAATTCTGGTGTATAGCGTTAGAGAAACTAAAGAGCTGGCATATATGGAGATGATCGAGGGTCTCAAAGATCATGAGTATTTTGGGGGGTTTTCCCACAAATTTAGATTTCTCCCCATTGTGACACGAGAGAAACTCGAGGGTGCTTTAAGCAAGCGTATTCCCGTTCTTTTGGAAAGTGGCGAGCTCGAGAAAAAAATAGGCTTATTACTTGATCCGCATCGAAGTCGGATCATGATTTGTGGAAATCCGGAGATGGTGGATGACACTCGGGCATGGTTTACCGATAACGGCTATACGGTCAGTCGTCGATCGCAACCGGGGCATCTCGCACTCGAGAATCTTTGGTAGGTAAAATGATTTGCCTGTTTTCTATGGCTTGAGCTTGGATAATTGCATCGCTCGCCAGCGTCATTGAAGATTATTTTGGGAATATTTCACCGTATTTCTTTTCATTTTATATCAATTAATCATATATTTAAGTCTTTTCTTTAGCTCCTATCAAAAAAGTAATTGCGAATCATTCTCATTTGCGTTTATACTTCTTCCAATGGTTTGTAAAACACTCAGACCTTAACTATTGGAGGCAGCACAAATGTCAAAATCATTTACGTTTCGTTATTTTCTGACAACATTTTTCGCGTTATCGATAATGCTAATGGCAATGCCTAGCTGGAGCGATGAGGATGTTAACGAGCGGATCGACACACTTGAGCAGGAATTGCTAGAGCTTAAAAAACTGCTCAAAGCTCAGAGTGAGGCCCAAGAGGCAACATTAGAGAAACTAGAGGTTCAAAAACAAGCTGTCCAGCATATAGAACAAAAAACCTCTGGGGTGTCAGACACCTACGTGGGTGGATACGGTGAGATTAATTACCTCAACTATGACGGCAGTACGGCGGACGAGTTTGATATGCAGCGTTTTATCCTGTTTCTTGGGCATAAGTTTGATGATAAAACTCGCCTATATTCTGAGATCGAGTTTGAACACGCGCAAGTGAAGGGGGGAGAGTCCGGCGGTGAAGTCGCGATCGAACAGGCTTATATTGAGCATGCTTTGGGAGAGGGCATTAACTTTAGAGCTGGTATGCAAATCATTCCGATAGGTTTACTCAATGAGTACCATGAGCCACCAGTATTTTATGGTGTTGAAAGAAATGAAATCGAAACCCGTATTATTCCTTCAACATGGAGAGAGATTGTATTCGGACTGAACGGTAAAACAGTCGGTGGGCTAGGTTATTTCGCCGGCATTTCTACAACGCCAGACGCGAGTAAGTTTAAAACTACCAGTAGCTCTACTGGTTTTAAAGATATGAGAGTAAGCGGTAAGCAAGTTACTGCAAATGATATGGGGTATTTTGCTGGTTTTAACTACACAGGAATTCCGGGATTGAAGGCTGGAGCAACTGTTTGGGCAGGAAATACGGCGCAAAATGGGCAAGGCAAGACGGTTAAGGCTCAGCTGGCAAATGTTGACGCCCCGCTTACAATATGGGATGCCCATGCCCGTTATTCGGCAGATCGTTTTCAGGTGAGTGTACTCTACGCCGCAGGAACACTCGGAGATACCTCGGAGATTAATGCGGCGACAGGGATAAGCGCAGGATCTGATGATGCGGCTCCGGAGGAGTTTAGCGGTTGGTACGTTGAAGCCGCGTATGAGGCTTATCGAGATGGTGATTATGCCGTTGCCCCATTTGTGAGGTACGAGGACTATAACACCCAAGAGAAAGTGGCATCGGGGTTCACTATTGACCCGTTGAATTCAGATGTGGCGATTACGTACGGCCTCAGTTGGCGCATTCATCCGGACGTTGTTTTTAAATTCGACCATCAGGCCTACGATATCAATAGTAATAATGATCGAACAAATATTGGTATAGGTTGGATGTTCTAAATATAGTCTTCCATCTTCCTCGTCGTTGCGTTCAATATAGTTACGAAAACTCAAACGGCGCGTATAGGATGTATTTTTCGATCGGCACCAGATAGGGTTCGAAGCTCAGATATCTGGTGCCACCGAAAAATACATCCTATACGCGCCGTTGATTACTTGCAATATGATTGGGGTTAGGTATGCATGATTTGGTGTACCCTCTCGTAAATTATTGAACTTTTGACTAAAAATCGACGTAATGCCATTGAAAAATTCTCTAAGTTTGGCTCAGGCGGCTGTTATTGTGACGTCACAACGTAAAAGCCTGATGCCGATACAGGCACTGCCGCAACGGTTGCAGCCAGCCAATGAGGCAGAGGGTTATCTGTTGCAAGGGCACGTCAATCGTCTACTTCAGCGGCAACTGGGGCCGATCGTCGGGCATAAGATCGGGTGTACAACTCCCGTGATGCAGCAATT
Organism: Pseudomonadota bacterium; assembly: GCA_027624715.1. Lineage (NCBI taxonomy): Bacteria > Pseudomonadati > Pseudomonadota > Pseudomonadota bacterium. The sequence continues at coordinate 36,570 of JAQBTV010000004.1, read as the reverse complement.
CCTCGGGATTCCAACCCCTTGCGCTGGAGAAATTTTTTCTCGCACAGTTCTGACCGGTCACGGGAGGGTCCCTAGAAATGGCTTCAGAAGAATTGGGGTGGAGTGTGAAATTGTGGTTTCGATTTCTGAAACCCTTTCTCCCGCTGATTATTCTGAGGCAAATTTTTCACCTATGGATGTCATTGGATCCATGATGGTAGGGATGGAAATTGTTGATGATCGGTACGAAAATTACAAGGCTTTAGGGGTGCCGACGTTGATCGCTGATAATTTTTTCAACAGTGGTTGCGTACTCGGGGACGCAGTTACGCGTTGGGATAAATTAGATCTTAATAATTTATCGGGTGTTACCAGAGTTAACGGAGTTGTTTTGGGGGAAGGACGCGGTGCGCTGATTATGGGAGCTCCATTAAATGCGCTTCGTTGGTTCGTGAAATGCATGATGAGTCGTGGTTTGACATTGAAAAAAGGTCAATTTGTCATGCTCGGTAGCGTCGTTGAGACCAAATGGCTGGAGGCGGGAGATGTGGCTGGGGTCGCGATCGACTCACTGGGCTCGGTAAGCCTCGTGGTTGAATAGCTGCGGCGCTTATTAAACCTGATTCCTTGTATCCTTGACTTTGAGTCGGAATAGTTATTATTCTGTAGAGTTGGTATTACCTTGGTGTTTTAAACTGAGACATCCCACTAATTTTTTTTAATAAGGATCTCAGATGTTAAGCGACGAACAAATCAGCCAATATCATTCAGACGGATATGTCATCGCCCGCTCCTTGATCGATGACGACTTGCTTAAACGTCTACGTGGCGTGGTGGTTGAGATGCTCAACGAAGCGCAAGGCCTGCTTGACCATAATGATAAGTTCGATTTAGAGCCGTCTCATACTGCAAAAGTACCTAATGTCAGAAGGATTAAAACACCACATAAGTGGCATCCGATTTTCTGGGAGTTAATCCAATCTCCTAAAATGATTGCTTGTTTGACTCGTCTTCTTGGTAAAGACGTGAGACTGCACGGTTCAAAGCTGAACCTCAAATCAGCAGGTGATGGCTCAGCTGTTGAGTGGCATCAAGATTGGGCTTTTTACCCACATTCAAATGATCACGTGCTTGCCGTGGGTCTGATGTTAGATGACATGACGCTGGAGAATGGGCCTTTGCTTTTGGTTCCTGGGAGCCACCGCATTGAAAAAGTGTGGGATCATCATCAGGATGGACAATTTTGTGGGGCGATATCACCCAGTGTGAATACAGATATCGATTTTAAAAATGCAATTCCATGTTTGGGTCAGGCCGGGGATTGTTCTTTTCATCATGTCCGTCTGGTGCATGGGTCTGCCCAGAATCGATCACAAAATACGCGTCGACTTATGTTGTATGAGTGTGCTGCTGCAGATGCGTGGCCTTATCTCAGGTTTTCAGATTTGGCAGAATTTAACAGTCGGATGATCGTAGGGAGCCCAACCGTCGAGCCTCGCGCTGAAAATGTGCCTATTCGCATGCCGTTTCCACTCGCTAAAAGACAGGGTTCGATTTATGAGAACCAGACTATTTTAGTTGATCGTTTCTTTAATTGAGGTAGTCACTTTGAGTATTCATTCGGACGGTAAGTTTATGAATCAGGCACAGTTAAATTGTTATCGGAAGGACGGATTTTTATCCCCGATTAAAGTTTTTTCAGAGGAGAAAGCGGGATTATTGCGTGCGCAGCTCGAAGATTATGAATCAATGCACGGGCCCGTAATGAAAACCCCTTACCGAAATAAGCCGCATCTTATCTTTCCTTGGGTAGCTGAAGTCATTAGGGACCCCAAAATTTCAGATATTGTTGAAAGCATACTTGGACCAAACTTACTCGTATGGGGTACAAATTTTTTCATCAAAGAGCCAAATGACGGCACATTTGTTTCTTGGCATCAAGATTCGACTTATTGGGGCTTGTCGCGTCCTGATGTTCTAACTGTTTGGATTGCTTTAAGTCCGAGTCGACGCGCAAACGGTGCGATGAAAATGGTTTCAGGGAGTCACAAGCTGGAGCAGTTGGCACATACCGACACCTTTGAGCCGGGAAATTTATTGACCCGTGGACAAAAGATTGATCAGCAGATCGCAGATGAAAATGTGGCTTGGATTGAATTAGAACCAGGGGAAGTTTCCCTGCATCATGTGCGTATTATTCATGGCTCTGAGGCCAACACTAGTTCAGATCGGCGTATTGGCTTAGCCATTCGTTTTATCCCGACAGACTTGAGTCAAGTGAACGGCGTTAAAGATTATGCAACGCTTGTTCGAGGACATGACGAATACAACCATTTTGAACACGAGCCTTGTCCTAAAGTATCTTTAGGTGATTCGGAAATTGCAACGCATACACGGATTGTGGAAGAGTCGTTTAAGTTGTTTTATCAGGGCACCGGTCGAGAGCCTAAGTTTGGTGAGTAAATTTTATTTTGTTCTAGTGAAACTTTTATAGCGGCTTTGGTCGAAGATAAGTAGTTACGTATGCTCAACAGAGAGAAAATTGTAATGATGCGATGTTTAGTCTGGATCTTTGGGATGTTTCTGTGTTCGGCTCCTTATGCTCTTGAATATGCAGTGGATACAATTGCTGTCGTGCGAGAAGGGGAAATTGCCAAATTTTATCCGCAGAGCGTTAGGGATAAGTTCGGTGAGCGACATTTTGAGGTGATGATTAGGTTGGTTGATACCGAATCGGTAGCCCCCCAAGCCCTTTTTTCGAGAAGAATAACCTACCGAGCACGATGTGACGTTAAAGAGCTAGCCCCTTACGTCATCGATCTTCGAAATTTTGAGGGCAAATCATTAAAAATGATCATGATACCCCCCGGAGCAGAGGATTTTCATAAGCCGCCTCTTGGCAGTCAAGAAGATGATTGGCTCTGGCAGGCTTGTCGCTAGAGATCCCTAAGCAACGCCATCTGTCATTGCGGGGATATAGTTGACGCAAGGCTCACTGACCATGGTCGCCATAGTGGCGCCACATCCCTTGTCGCAAATTCATATTCACAATGTTTGTTCCGTGAGTGAGAGAAATTTTAGTGCGGCCCCATTGTTTTACGAAATAAGGCAATGGATCGTTGATGAGCTAGCTGCGCTGTTGGTTTATGAAAGTGTTTAGACTCGGTTCTTGAAAACCCGTGATCAACGCCTGGATAGACAAAGATCTCGGTCTCAATATGATCTTTAAAAGCAGATTGAATGTTAGTCACCGAAGCCATAGGAGCATATTGATCGTTCTCGGCAAAGTGTAAGGCCATTGGGACGTTGATATTTTTTGCTTCATGCAGATATTCATCAATGGTCACGCCATAATAGGCAACTGCGCAATCAACACCTGATCGAGCGGCCGCCAAGTAAGCAAGCCTGCCACCTAAACAAAATCCGAGTGCCCCAAGTTGACCCACAACTTCGGGTTTGGCTCGTAGCGCTTTAACAGACGCACTGATGTCATGCATGCCTTGATCCGTATCAAATTGCGCAAAGAGTTCAAAGGCTCTTTCGAAGTCTTTCTCGGTATAGCCAAGCTGAACGCCCGGTTCAATGCGCCAGAAAAGGTCCGGTGCGAATACCACGTAACCTTCCTCAGCATAATAGTCCGCTACAGATTGGATGTACGGATTAACCCCAAATATTTCTTGGCATAGGATAATGCCTGGTCCTTTGCCGATTCTTGGAATGGAGAGGTACCCACTAAATGATGCACCGTCGTTTGCTTCGATATCAATCCAGTGCCCCGCCATTGTCTTGCTCCTCTATTTTCATTCGAAACTTTTTAGCTTTGAGATCATAGAAATGATAGCTTATCTTTTTTCACGCCGCCCATATCTTTGACAAATACGCAGTCGAGCCCTAGATTGAATATACTGTCCGGAGGATTTGCTCCCGTATTAAAACATAATGGGGGAGTAATACTATTGTTAATATTTTATTGATCCTTTCATCTGGTTAATCTTCCAGTGAGTGGCTTGTATAGTGTATCTAAGACCACAGAATTAGGGCATTAGAGCGGAATTTTCATCGCAAAAAAAGCTACATTAAGAGGATAAAGTATGAAATCAATAATATATTTGCACTACAATTTTCGCCCTGCCTTTAATGACGTATGCTTGTTTTTCGAAGTTTTAAGAGATGCGATTTGTACAGCGTGAGCAAGTAGAGAATAAAATGCATGTAAAATGGTCCAGGCGTTAAAAAATGGAGAGTCATAAATTTTTTGTTGATCCTAATTCTGAATAACTTAAGGAGTAATTGCAGTGGTAATTCGATTTAAAGTTTCAATGTTGTTATTGGTAGGTTTTAGTTTTTTGATCGTTGGATGTTCCAATGAATCGTCGGAGTCATCGGCAACTGGCTCAGCTGCTCCGATGGCGTATGTTACAAATCAAAAAGGTAATATTACGGTTATCGATTTAGTGAGTTTAGAGATTGTTTCTGAAATTAATGTTGACGGCAAAGGGCCGCGTGGAATCGGTATTACGTCAGATGGAAAAACAATAGTTGTTGCTAATTTAGACGGTGGTGACATTACTTTAATTGATCGTGAAAGCCGTAAGATCAATAAACATATCGAGATCGGAGAAAATCCTGAGTTTGTTCGGGTCATCGGTAATCGAGCTTATATTTCGTTTGAGCCTGCCTCGCTAGGAGGTCCTCCGCCAACGCCTGGATCGGAAGAGGCTCAGAAACTGGAGGCGGATCGAGAAAAAGAGGATGCGGAGCCTGCAAAAATAGCCGTAGTGAATATCGCCTCCGGCATCGTTGAAAAAGTAATTACAGGAGGGATGGAGACTGAAGGTATTGAACTGTCTCCCGATCAATCTAATTTGATTATTACAAATGAGGCGGATGAGAATATTACGGTGCATGATTTACAGACAGGAGAGCTGATTAAAACAATCAGCACGCGAGATTATGGCTATAGACCCAGAGGTATCAAGGTCTCTCCTGATGGCGGTGTGTATGTCGCTAGTGTTGAGTACGGTAATAAATTGGTTGTGATGAATAGTGATTTTGAAATCATTAAAACTATTAAAACGGGAGAGGTTCCGTATGGTTTATCTTTTAGTCGTGACGGAAGCAAGCTTTATGTCGCGCTAGCAAAGGGACAGGCGATACAAGTTTTTGATACCAAGAGTTGGGAAGAGGTAGGCCGCGGAGAAATTGGAAAACGATGTTGGCATTTTACGTTTACTCCGGATGATTCAAAAATTCTTGTAGCGTGCGGAAAATCAGATGAGGTAGTGGTACTTGATGCCTCTAATATGTCAGTGTTAAAAAGATTGACTGGCTTCGCTATGCCATGGGGCATTGTGACCTATCCTAAGTCTGTGGGAAGTCTTGATTCTGTTTGGCAGTAAATATTTTGTAATCGGAAACCCCGCCATGGTGGTGGGGTTTTTTTTCGGGGTTTGTAAAGCATTTAGAATTATTCAGATAAAACGTTTATTTTGAGGTTAGATAACCAGGGGGATAGATGTCTCGATTAAGTCATAAGGTTGCGATTATTACTGGTGCCAGTAATGGTATTGGAGCTGCAGCTGCTCGGCGTTTCGTTGCTGAGGGCGCAAAAGTTTTTTTGATTGGAAGAAATGAGAAGGCTCTGCAGGATTTACTGACGGAGCTCACGGCTGAGAAAAGTGATGTGATGGTTGGCGATGTTGCTCTTGAGAGCACGAATAAAAATATGGTTGAGGCGTGTCGTAGTCGATTTGGCGAGCCTGATATTGCTTTAATTAATGCAGGTATTGAGGGGGCTGCAGCGCTCATACCTGATTACCCTACAAACGTTTTTGATGACGTTATCGCGATTAATGTGCGCGGCGTTTTTCTCGGGCTCAAGCATACGATTCCACTCATGACTTCGAAGGGAGGAAGTATTATTATCACTTCTTCTGTTGCTGGACTTAAGGCACGTGGACTTGGAAACTCTGCCTATGTAGCCAGTAAGCATGCTGAAATAGGGCTAATGAGGACCGCAGCGATAGAAAATGCGTCGAGTAATATTCGAGTCAATTGTGTTTTGCCTGGACCAACTGAAACGAGAATGATGCGCTCTATTGAAGAAAATCGGTCTCCCGGATCTGCTGAGCTAGCAAAGAAAGATGTTTTGAAGGGTATCCCATTGGGCCGTTACGGAACGCCGGAAGAAGTCGTGAACATGATTACATTTTTGGCATCGGATGAGTCAAGCGCTTGTACTGGCGGAGTTTATACCGTTGACGGCGGAGTATCGGCCTACTGACATTAGGCAGGATGCGTAAAATTAAGGAATTTTATGGTTAATCAAACGTTACATACGTTGGTGAATGAGCATTATGGTAATGAAGGGCTTCTGGATAGAATTCTTGCCGCAGCGCTTGATGCTGGAATTGTGTTGAATGAAGCTCGCTCTAGTGATTTTTCCTCTGTTTCTGAGTTTCACATTGGTGGTCGAGGAGCAACAATCGAGTTAGCAACAATGGCTCAATTACGAACTGGAGACAAAGTCCTTGATATTGGTTCTGGGTTGGGTGGTCCGGCTCGGACGCTAGCAGAGGAATTTGGAGCTATTGTTGAAGGCGTCGATTTAACGCACGAATTTTGTGTGGTTGCGAATGAATTAACTCGAATGACAGGTCTTACGGAGAAAGCAAAATTTTTCCAAGGTGATGCCCTTAATTTGCCAGGTGAACCGAATAGTTACGATGTGGTTTGGACACAACAATCTTGCATGAACATCGACGATAAAGATCGAATGTTGTCCGAGGCATTTCGAGTGCTCAAGCCTGGTGGTACTTATGTCTTTCAGGAGGTGCTCGCTGGTGCTCAAGGCAGCGCCATCCAGTTCCCAGTCCCTTGGGCGCGAGAAACGAACATGAGTTTCCTTTGGGCGCCAGAGGCAATTAGAAATTCGATTTTGAACTGCGGGTTTATCGAACAGATATGGAAGAATGCGACGAGCCAATACATGGAGGAGTACCGAGCGCTTGCAAAGAATACTAGTGATGTCTTGAAACGTCCAATTATGGGCGTACACCTTATGCTGGGAGGGCAGTCTTCAGTGATGAGACAAAACGTAGTTGAAAATATAGATCAGGGATTGATTGCTGTTTATCAGGGTGTATTTAAAAAATTGTAATGATGGACACAACATGGAGGTCCAATGGGTTCTGAGGAAGGATATATCCACACGCGACGTGAAGGTAGCGTGTTTGAAATGATTATTGATCGCCCACTTAAATTGAACGGGTTTACGCCTAAAATGTTTCGGGAATTAATTGAAGCCTATCAAGCGTATGAGTGGGACCCTACATCCCGATGTGCAGTCGTGACCGCGAACGGAGAGCATTTTACTGCGGGCCTTGATCTTCAAAAAATGGTCCCGCATCTGTCGGATGATTATATCCTGACTAAAAAAGAGGAAATCGATCTTTTTGGGTTACGACCACCATACCGCACAAAACCGATTATTTATGCGGTTAAAGGTATTTGTTTCACACTAGGTATTGAGCTGATGTTGGCGGCCGATATCGTCGTTGCTGCATCAAATTCTCGATTTGCACAGATTGAAGTAAAGCGAGGAATTATGCCAACTGGTGGTGCAACAACCCGTATGGTTTCTAGGTCAGGTTGGGGTAATGCGATGCGTTATTTACTCACTGGAGAGGAGTTTGATGTTGATACCGCTAAGTCGCTCGGATTTGTTCAGGAGGTGGTGAATTCAGGTGAGGAACGTTTACGTGCATTATCTCTGGCGCAAAGTTTATGTAATTGCGCACCTCTCGCGATTAAAGCGATCATCCAGAATGCCCAAGCTGGACTTATGCATGGGCAGTCCTACGCGCACGCTGGGCTCGGTTCTGCCCAAAGAGAGTTAGTCAACACAAAGGATTTTAAAGAGGGGGTCAGTAGCTTTCGAGAGAAGCGTGATCCAAAATTCTGCGGTGAGTAAGGATTAATTGGACTTTGGATTTCTAGGCAGTCCAGTATGAGTTGTACGAAACGCCAGATATTTTTTAGGTCGTCTTGATCCCTCAGGATTAAATCCAGTCCCCTTGGGTTGATATTGTGGAATGAGATGTTTTTTTCCAGGCCCAATCAAATCCGTTCTACCCATCTTTTTTAAAGCATCACGTAATAACGGCCAGTTCTCAGGATCGTGGTATCTCAGAAAGGCTTTATGAAGTCTCCGTTGTCTCAGGCCCTTTGGAACAATGACATCTTCGCTGTCACTTGTAACTTTTCGAAGAGGGTTTTTTTCCGAGTGGTACATTGCCGTTGCCAGCGCCATAGGCGAGGGTAAAAATGATTGCACTTGATCTGCTCGAAAACCGTTCGCTTTCAGCCAGACTGCGAGTTCCAGCATGTCTTTGTCTGTTGTCCCTGGGTGTGCGGCAATGAAATAAGGGATTAAGTATTGTTCTTTCCCTACTTGCTTTGAATACCGATCAAAAAGTTCTTTGAACCGATAATAAGTCCCGACTCCGGGTTTCATCATTTTGGATAGTGGACCTTCTCCAATAGCTTCAGGAGCTATTTTGAGATAGCCGCCCACATGGTGTTGGGCCAGCTCCTTGACATAGTCAGGAGATTCAATTGCAAGATCGTAACGAACTCCAGATCCAATCAATACCTTTTTGATGCCTGAAAGTGATCGAACTTTTCGGTATAAGTTAATGAGGGAAGAATGATTGGTGTCTAAATTTGGACAAATACGCGGATAGACACATGATAGTTTCCTGCATGACGACTCTATGGTTTTGCTTTTGCAAGCCAATCGATACATGTTAGCTGTTGGGCCACCGAGATCGGAAATGACACCCGTGAAATCAGAGGCATTGTCACGGATGTGTTCCACTTCTCGAACAATAGAACCTTCAGATCTATTTTGGATGATTCGTCCCTCATGCTCTGTGATAGAGCAAAACGTACACCCACCAAAACATCCTCGTTGGATCGTGACAGAGAATCTAATCATGTCAAATGCGGGTATCTTTTGTTTTCCATAGCTTGGGTGAGGCTCCCGTGCATAGGGTAATTCATATAGCTGATCCATCTCATCCATCTCAAGAGGAATTGGTGGTGGATTAATCCAGAGGTCGCGATCACCGAACCGTTGCACAAGAATTCGTGCGTTACCAGGATTGGACTCTAGGTGTAATACGCGTGATGTATGTGCATACATAATTGGATCGTCACATACTGATTCATATGACGGTAGTCGCACTACAATTTTTTCTCGAGAATAATTTTTTGATTGGGCGATACTCGCTGTAGCATCGACTTGTTTTGTCCTCTCTGGAGTAAGCATTTGATACGGATTAACGGGCAGAGATAGCTGTCCAGGTTTATCAAGCGTGGTTGAGTCTTGCTCAATCCAATCAGACCCAATTGAGTCGACCGTAAATGCGGTGCCTCTAATATCAGTAATGTCTTTAATGGTTGTACCAGAAGCAATCCGGTGTGCCACATCAACTAGTGCGCGCTCGGCATTCCCAAAGAGTAAGAGATCTGCCTTTGCATCCATAAGTACAGAGCGTCGAACTTTCTCTGACCAGTAATCATAATGAGCAATACGTCTAAGGCTGGCTTCAATACCGCCGAGAATAATGGGAACGTTTTTGTATGCTTGTCGAACTTTTTGGCTATACACAATGACACTGCGGTCTGGCCTTTTCCCTGGTGCTGCATTGGGTGTATAAGCATCATCTGTTCTTATTTTTTTATCAGAGGTGTACCGGTTGACCATGGAATCCATGTTACCAGCGGTCACACCAAAAAATAATTTTGGTTCACCGAGCACCTTAAATGCACTGACGTCGTGCCATTCTGGCTGCGCGATGATTCCCACTCTGAAACCTTGGTGCTCTAAAAGTCGACCAACAATGGCCATACCAAAGCTAGGGTGATCAACGTAGGCATCGCCTGTGACTAAAATTATGTCGCACTGATCCCATCCCAAATTTTCCATTTCTTCTTTTGACATGGGGAGGAATTGAGCTGTGCCAAAACGTTTGGCCCAATACTTCTTATATTGAAAAATACTCTGAGGAGCGTTCATTATTAAAGATGTGTGATTGAGAGATTGGCGATAGTCTAATGTATCACAGTGAATATCTCGAATGATTCTCAATGAGTCGCCATTCTCCAGGAGACAGTCCGTTGATGGAGAATTCTCCAATTGAATGGCGGATAAGTCTGAGGGTGGGGTGACCAACGGCTGCGGTCATCTTGCGTACCTGTCTATTGCGGCCCTCAGTTAAGCCTAGTTCTATCCATGAGGTTGATATGGACTGTCGGTAGCGAATGGGCGGCTCCCTATCCCATAACCGAGGTTCAGCGATTCGTTTTGCCGTCGCCGGGCGTGTCATCCGTTTCTCAATCAAGACCCCATGTTCCAGTCGAATGATTGCTGCGTCCGATGGTTCGCCTTCAATTTGCGCCCAATAGATTTTCTTTTTTTTAAATTTGGGGTTGGACAGGCGTTGTTGTAGTCGTCTGTCGTCAGTGAGAATGAGCAGTCCTTCGCTGTCTAAATCTAAGCGCCCAGCTGGGTACACTTGTTTCATGCAGATGAAATCCGACAATGTTTTTCGGTCATGGTTATCTGTGAATTGGGAGAGAACTCCAAAGGGTTTATTAAAAAGAATGATCAAAATCTTTCCAGTTTAATCTTCAAGCTAATAGGCATCGCTTTTTGTCCTACCGTGGGAGACTGCTTATAGCGGCGCTGGGTACAATATAGAAACATAAATTTAACCCATAAATTGTTATCAATTTACTTTTTAGAAATATAAATTTTTATGACTTATAGGTTCTTTTCTTCTAAAACCCTGATCTTCGGTTTGATCCATGTGGAGTCGTTAAGTGTTTTAATATGAGAATCACGGGTGTGGCAGGGTTGGTATCAATGTAAGTCTCAAACTCTGATTTGGAAAAAGCTTGTTGGGTGATGACTGCCGCTCAGCTATATAAACATATGTTTTTAATTAAATTATTTTAGAATAATGCGTTGAAGGGTTGACTTAAAAGAAATATCTCAGCTCTGAGAATATGGTTTTATTTTTATTTTGAAGTGAAAAAATAGTGTCAGCAGCCCCATCAAAATATTCCAACCCAGTGGTTGCTTTGAAATGATCGTTGATGGAATAGGTCATCTTTGGACGAACAGCATAACCATGTCGTTTAAACAGCGTGCTTGCAGCAAACTCTACCTCAAGAGTATCGTTAAGCCACTTTTTTCCGACACGAATGCTCATGCCGTATTCGTCCTTGTCGAGTTGATGGTTTGTTAGCGCGCTCAAAGATGCTACTTTCCTACGAGATTCATCAGCGATCTCTCTAGGGTCTTGATAATCATAAACTCTGCGATAAAAACCTTGACCGATAGCACTTAAATTTTTTCCAAAGTCTCGCTCAACACCAACAACAATATGGGTAAATGAGTTTTTTATAGAAGCATCTACCCCTGATGTATCTTTCGTTTGGGTATGCGCAGCTTCGATCGCGTACCGATTAGAGCCTACGACCGTCGCTAGATCGGCGCCAATAATATTCACCTCGTTGTACTTTTTGCTGACTAAGATATCAGCGCCGGATGTTCCCGTAAAAGTTAAATCAGTATTCAGGTCAATCCCAGAAAAATAAGAAATTGACCAATCAATATTTCCTCCAGATTGATCAAATTTTAGCGCGTATTGTTGATGATTAGTAGGAGTGCTATCAACAAACTGTAACCCAGATGTATTTGCAGGAGGAAGTTTATTAGGCTCAAAGTTTATGAGCCAAATAGCTGTAAGACTTGATTGCAAGCCAAACACCTTGCTGATTTTTACAGCCTCTGTCCCCATCCGTTCTTCATCAGCTTCTGGTGATAATAGCGTGAAATCTCGGGGTGTAAGATTGTCAGTGGGGTTTATTCGATCCGCTCTGCCCCAAGCAATGATTTGACGCCCAAGTCGGTAATCCCAATTTCCCGTTCGAAAGTGAAGGTAGATTTCCTTGACGCGATCATCGCTACTTTCAATCCCCAAAGAGTCTTTGTTGTACACATATCCATCTGTATATAGCTTGAGGCCATGTGTTAGATGCTTTTCGAGTGTAAACCATACCGAACTCGTAATTAGGTCTTTATCATTATTATTTAAACGATTTGATGACCAGTACCCGCCTCTTAATGAGCCTGTGACTCCAAGTTTATTAAGTGGCGAAGACCAATCTTTACTCTCTGCTCCGCGTTCGCTTTCGAAGCTCATTTCTGGAATAAACGGTGGCTCATTAGCCACAACCAGGTCATTATCCTGCGATAATGCTGCTTGATTACTTAGAATTACAAGGGATATTAAAAAAGCGATCCCGGAAACTTTAAGTTGCTCCGATTTGGAAACTAACAATTACCGAATCACTCACTTTCCATATATCGCGTTGTGAAATAAGTATCTTTAACTCCGACATTCACTTTTAGTTTGTCTACTTTAATAATCGTTGAATGGCCTGATATCACATCAGTTGCTCTTAGCTCCCGTGCAACCCACCTATTCTGTTCTGAATCGACAAGCTGTAAATTTTTAAAGCTCATCTGCTTATACAGCGCGCCCGATAGGTTATACATTTCCGCCTTGCGAGTGACGTAAGCTTCTTTTTGAATCCAAGAGACACGTTTCGAGTAACCGGTATTTTTTGCTGTGGTCTTATTTTTTGGCGTTGACTCAATGACGTAGCACTTAAAACCGTCAATGAGTTCTTCTCCCATAATGGCATGGTCCCAATCTTGAACCTTGTGCCCAATTACGTCTCCATATGAAAAGTCAGTGCCAACAAAGCTGTCTTTTTTGTTACTGGAAACAAGTCTCCTGATTTTTTTCATACTAGGCAGATAGAGCCAAATATCATCATCCGTCTCAGATTGTTCTATCAAGAGAGATACCATACCCCGAACGTCATTTGGTTCGATAAATCGCGTCATTCGCATATTATCAATTCCATTTTTTCTTAGTTTGGTAGTTCCGAAAGTCTTACGCACTCGCTCTATCCCTGACTTATTTCGTAGAATGAATGTGCTCTCAGATTCTGAATCCGTAACTTTAGTTATAACGAAATTCTTTTCCATGATCTCAACTGCAGACTGAGCAAAACTTGCGAGGGGCGTAAGGCAGATGATCGTTCCAAGCGTCGCAAACATCACATTCCAGGTAAACGTTGTCGCATTTATTTTCATTTCTTTACTCCATCAAAGATAAATTTTGGTCTGAATTTGAGTATTAGAGACGGCATTATTGTTAAAGCTGCTGTAACACTTACAATCATCGCCGTGCCTATTAATAATGCCGTCCAAGTGTGTGGGTAGTATCCACGCGAGAATGCTTGCACTGCATATCCTCCAGCCACAGCTGTTGCTACAAATAAACAAGCCTTCCCAGCGGTACGAAGCACTTTATGAAAGGCTTCATCGATTCCCGTGCCTTCCGCCAGCTCCTCCCTAAGGCGGAAAAGCATATAGATCGCATAGTCTGCGCCAATTCCGATAGCTAGTGATGATACCAATGCGGTAGGGATATTTAAACTCAGTCCAAGTATGCCCATTAGACCCATATTAGTTAAAACTGAGAGTAGCAATGGCGTGACGACGAGTAACCCAGCCACCGGGGTTCTGAATATTATCGAAGCAAATAAAAATACCACTCCCGCAATTTGAGCAATATTAAGCAGTTTATCCTTCACGATAACTTCTGCTAGAGCAGCACTTTGAGCAACGCTTCCTCCAACATTTACAGTTATCGTTGGTGGGAAGTTTTCATCAACGAAATTCTGAATCTTACCCCACAGATTAAGCATATCTGTGGTGTTATCGCTGTGAGTAAACACTACCATGTTAGCTAACTTGTAGTCATAGTCTACGTAAGGATCAAAGTCCCCGGGGGAACCAGACATAGAGTAGATCAATAGGTACTCAGCTATCGTGTTTCTGTCGTCTGGTATCCGGTAATAACTAGGATCATCAGCATTCATTGACTTGTTCATCTGTTTAATAAAGCCAGCTATCGACATGACCTTACCGATATTGGGTTCAGTCTCGATAAATTGAGCCAATTTATCCATCGCTTTTAGAACAGCCGGATCTTTAATAGCGTCTTGGTCCTTGCCTTCAATCATGAGATAAATGCTATTGGTGCCTGCCATTCGTGCATTCAGCGAACGATCGTTCTTCATCACTTCTAAGTCTGGTGAAAAATAGCCTTTTAAAGAGCTATCGATACTCAATTTTGACATTCCATAAATAGACACGACAATTAGAACCGCAGTAATACTAAAGATATGTTTTCTATTCGGCCCGAGAATAGTTTTTGCATAAAAACCAGTGATTCTGTCCCAGATTCTTTCTTCCTTCTCTAATTTAGTTTCGCCTTGACTTGGGGGTGGAAGAATGGCTCTTAGCGCTGGAATGAATGTCATTTCAACTACCAAGATGCTAAGAATGCCGACGCCAGAAAATACACCAAAAACTCTGATTGACACTATGTCAAAAACGATTAATGAGAAAAATCCGCAAGATGCTATGATCCCTGCTGTCAGCATGACGGGACCAATTTTTACGATAGAGTCGATCACAGCTTGGCGATTTGCAAAAATGCTGGCATCATCTGAAACAATACTCTTCGGTTTAAAAATATAAATAATTAACCGTATTGATGCCCAGAGGAAAAATAGCCAAACCGGTATAAGTGAAACCGAGCCTACCTGGAGAGTTGCGGACACTCCGTCACTGAATTCACCTGTTTGAAATCCTTTGTAAAGTCCCCATAAGATCGGAACGCCAAGCATAATGGGCGATAGCTTGCCGAGAACACGGCTCACATCGAAGAATTTTGTTTTTGTATATTCAGCTCCATTTGGTTGGGCATTATTGTATTCCTCGTAGTACCTCTTGAGCAGCTGTACTGCGTGTCCGGCCCCTACCGCCAGTACTAAGGTCGGCGTTAAAGTATTAAATATATCCAATGGAACATTCGCCAGCCCCATGAAACCCAGCGCCCAGATCACTGCGATTATAGGAGTCACCAATGGAAGTATTAATCCTTGCAGAGTTCGAAATGCTTCAAAATGAATAATTCCGATAATGATTATCGCAAGCATCAATAAGAAGGGAGTTCTTTTAGCAAATTTTTCAATTAATGCTATGAAAGGGGGATACCCCGTAACTTCGATGGTAACTGAGTCATCTCGCTCCGGATCAACGGCTTCACTGATGCGATCCGAGACATACGTAAATCCGACGCGGCCTTCCTTTTTGTCTGTGGGAGAGGCATCTCTAACCTCAGCGAGGATTGTAAGGGTTTTGAAGTCCTCTGAGACAACCGTATTCATATACGAATCATTGCGAATTAATGCCTCTTTTAATGCCGCTAAACCTTCAGGTGTGGTCGGCACTTCCTCCATCATCTGTTGGACTTGCATTCCATCCACGGTACCTTTTATATCCTTGACTCTATTGGCCGCCACCGATAACAGATTTGTTTGAACAACTCGCGGTGTCTCGCTTAGCCTCTGCGTAATTCGCTGGACTTTGGCAAGAATCTCTGGCTGGAAGACATCCCCATTTTTTGGACTTACGCCTATCGCTGCAACGTATCGCGATCCAAACACTTCTTCAATCTTAAGAGTAGTTGATACGAAAGGATGAGATTGGGGAACAATAGTATTCGGGTCAATGATGACGGTTAGATTTCCGAGGTTCTTTACGAAAAAAACCGTTAATCCAAAAATGACCGCAATAACGAGCCACCGAAACTGGACGATTAATTCAATATATTTCCGCATGACTCCTCCAATAATTTAAATTATTGCGACGGATTTTACCTTTTATATTTGTTTATTTAATATTTGATGTGATTCAAGTGGTTCTATGGATCTCATCAATTAAAACTTGCCAAATTTTAAGTAAGCTTCTTTTGGGTCGATTCCTGACATGATGGCTTCTCTTACAGCATTTTCCGTACGCAACACTAATTCGGCCTGAGTGATTGTTGCCTCTAAATGCTTGTTTGGGATCACTACGGCACCATCTAAGTCCGCCAGAATATAGTCCTCTTTTTCAATCCAGCAATCACCGATGACGATCGGATTGCCGAGTTTAGTTGGGATCCAACGGCCAACAACATCTTTTGGTGTGTTGAAGGAATAGAAAACAGGAAAATTGAGCGCGTTGATAATCGCTACATCGCGACAACCACCATCCACCAGGTATCCGATGACACCGCGTTTTTGCAGTGTTTCAGCTGACAGCTCACCCATTAGCGCAACTTCAGTGGTATTTGGTTGACACACCGCAACATAATTTGGTGGAATGCTTGAGAGTAAAGATGTCCACTCGATCAAGGTCTCGTGTGGGGTATGAGACGCGGTAATTTGCCCCTCAATTGTGAAGATTGGCCCTGCTAATTTTTGTTGCTTATTTAATGGTCTGATCGTGGCTGGCAGTACAAAGTTCTCGCATCCCAACTGTCTTAGTACGTCATGGACGGCTGAAGCATGTAGTCGAGAAAGTCTGCTTGTCAGTGTTTGCATTTCCATAAACCTTGCACTTAGTGAGAGTTATTCATGCGAATGTTAAAAGGGATGAATCCGCGCTACATCATGATGATTTGTCGAACGGTATGCCCTGATTGCAATCTGTCAAACCCTTCATTAATGTCTTCTATTTTTATATGGTCACTCAAAAGTTGGTCGACAGGCAACATGCCCCGTTTGTATAAGTCAATGTAGCGAGGCACATCTCTAGTGGGTACGCATGACCCCATGTAACTTCCTTTCACGGTGCGCTCTTCCGCAGTTAAGTTCACGTGTTGCAACTCCCAACGCGCTTTTGGGTGAGGAAGTCCCGCTGTAACCGTCGTACCACCTCTTCGTGTGATTCGGTACGCTAATTCCATGGCTTGTACAGATCCAGCCATTTCGAAACCGAAATTAACCCCGCCCTGAGTCAATTCCTTGACTTTTTCAATGGCTTTGTCATCTTTGGCATTTACGGTTGCGGTTGCGCCGAGTCTCTTTGCGATGTCGAGTTTGTCGTCATGTACATCGATAGCAATAATTTGACTCGCTCCAGCGACTTTTGCGCCAAGTAATGTATTAAGGCCGACACCGCCTAAGCCGACAACACCTACGGTGGCACCTGGAAATACGCCCGCCGTATTTAATGCTGCCCCAACCCCAGTTAGTACAGCACACCCAAATAATGCGGCTTCATTAAACGGAAGGCTTTTGTCAATTTTTATGAGAGACCCGCGGTTGACCACGCAGTATTCGGCAAATGCGGACACCCCGACATGGTGGTAAATCGGTTCGCCATTTTGGCTCAGGCGAATGCCTCCTCCAAGCAGTGTGCCGGCGCCGTTGGCTTGCTGTCCAGGCTCACATTGCCCGGGGCGGCCCTCTTTGCATGAAATGCACTCTCCACAACTGGGGGCGAAGACCAACGCTACGTGATCTCCAGTCACTATGTCTGTGATTCCAGGGCCGCACTCAACGACAATGCCGGCAGCTTCGTGACCCAGAATCATGGGTGTCGGCCTCGGTCTGGTACCGTTCACGCTCGATAGATCTGAATGACAGAGGCTAGCGGCTTTGATTTTTACGAGCAGTTCTCGTTCTTGGGGAGAGGCGATGTCTACTTCCTCAATGGTTAACGGTTTTGAGTCCGCGTAGGGTTGTTCTACTCCCATTTGACGAATGACCGCCGCTTTCATTTTCATGGAATTTCCTTAAGTTTATAAAATAGTTAGTATGTTGTTCGGCCTCCGGAGGCATCAAATACGGCAGCTGTGCTGAATGAACAGTCTTCAGTGCACAGCCACGTAATTAAGGACGCGAGTTCTTCCGCCGTTCCGAGCCGCTCCATGGGAATTTTTGATTTCATATAATCGATATGACTCTGTGGCACTTGCTTGAGAATTGGTGTGTCGACAGTCGTTGGCGTTACGGCATTTACGAGCACACCTGATGTTGCGAGCTCTTTGCCCAAGGACCGCGTCAGCGCAATAACGGCAGCTTTTGATGCGGAGTAAGCCGAAGCGGTTGGGTTCCCTTCTTTACCCGCCACGGAAGACAGGTTGACGATTCGTCCATAAGAGTTTTCAATCATGTGGGGTACGATTGCTTTGCAAGCTAGGAAAACACCGGTTAGATTAACGTCAATCACTTGTTTCCAAATATCAGTAGGGTACTTGTGTAACAGCTCATTGACGCCATTAATACCAGCTGAGTTAACCAGAACGTCGATCTTGGGGTGAGATTTAAGTGTTTCCTCAAGAGCGCGATATACGTCGGTCTCTTCAGCAATATTGACTTTGATGCACTGTGATTCTTTCTCGAATTTTTTAAACTTGTCCGTCTGCAAATCCCAAATGATCACGGTTGCGCCAGAGGAGATCATTCTATGAACTGTTGCCTCGCCAATGCCAGAGGCGCCTCCAGTCACAATTGCGGTTCTTCCCTTCATGTCTAACTGATTCATGATGTTATCCTTAAGTCTTTAATTGATAGAAGATATTGTGTTCTAACTCTATATTTGATTCTTTGAGGCGAAGTTACAGAAACGCGTATAGGTGATTATAATGACTCAAAAAGTACGTTTTTGCAGGGTACCTAAGATAAGCGATCTTCGATGCTATTTCTTAGCGTAATGTTTTGCAAAGAAATTACGGGAGTATAGATGATGGCAAAAGTCAAAGCAGCGATTATTGGATCCGGCAATATCGGTACAGATTTGATGATGAAGATCATGAGGCATGGTCAGTTTATCGAGATGGCAGCACTGGTCGGTATAGATCCCAAGTCGGATGGCCTAGAGCGAGCGAGACAACTTGGTGTAATGACGATTTCTGAAGGTGTCACCGGGTTGATAGGCGACGACATTATGCCGGAGATCGAGTTAGTGTTTGATGCGACTTCAGCCAGCGTACACATTGAGAATGATCGACTTATTCGGACTGTTAAACCTGATGTAAAGATGGTGGATTTGACGCCGGCGGCAATTGGTAAATATTGCGTGCCGGTAGTAAATTTAACACAACACCTGGATGAGCTGAACGTGAATATGGTGACGTGCGGTGGGCAGGCCACGATTCCGATTGTGGCTGCGGTATCGAGTGTGGCCGAGGTTCACTACGCTGAAATTATTGCATCAATTTCCAGTCGTTCGGCAGGGCCTGGGACTCGTGCCAATATCGACGAATTCACGGAAACCACCTCTCGAGGAATCGAGGTCATTGGCGGGGCTAGGAAAGGAAAGGCAATTATTGTTCTGAATCCAGCTGAGCCGCCGATGCTCATGCGAGATACAGTTTATGTTTTGTCTTCGAAAGTTGATACTTCAAAAATTGAGCAAGCCATTGAGGACATGGTCGCTAAGGTTCATGCATACGTCCCTGGGTATCGTCTCAAACAGCGTATTCAATTCGAAGAATTTGGTCTCGATAATCCCTGCCACATTGCTGGCATTGGGCAATTCAGTGGCATTAAGACCACGGTGTTTCTTCAAGTTGAAGGAGCGGCTCATTATTTACCTTCTTATGCGGGTAATCTTGACATCATGACGTCAGCAGCGCTAGCGACAGGTGAAAAACTTGCTGAGAGATTATTGCAGTTGTCGCCAGCTGTTGCTTGAACGGGGGGATCCTAATATGAATAAGAAAATATATATTTCCGACGTTACGCTGCGGGATGGTTCGCACGCAATACGTCATCAGTACAGCATTGAGCACGTAAAAAAAATTGCTAGAGCCTTAGATGAAGCGAACGTGGATTCAATTGAGGTGGCGCATGGTGACGGGCTACAAGGATCATCATTCAACTATGGATTTGGGCGTCATACGGATGTCGAGTGGATTGCAGCTGCTGCTGAAGAATTATCTGTCGCCAAAGTGGCAACCTTATTGATTCCTGGAATAGGTACCGTTCATGATTTAAAGGCTGCCTTTGATGCTGGGGCACGGGTTGTTCGCGTGGCGACTCACTGCACAGAGGCCGACATTTCGCGACAGCATCTTGAATATGCTCGAGAGATTGGAATGGAACCGGTTGGTTTCCTGATGATGAGTCATATGAATAGTCCTTCCGGTCTTGCTCAGCAAGCTAAGCTCATGGAAAGCTATGGGGCAGTATGTGTGTATGTGGTTGATTCGGGAGGGGCGCTAAACATGAATGATGTCCGCGATCGTTTCAAAGCAATTAAGGACGTCCTTAAGCCTGAGACGCAAACTGGTATGCACGCTCATCATAATCTAAGTCTCGGAGTCGCCAATTCAATCGTGGCCGTTGAGGAGGGGTGTGACCGAGTCGATGCGAGTTTGGCGGGCATGGGTGCTGGGGCTGGAAATGCACCATTAGAAGTTTTTATTGCGGCTGCGGATCGTCTTGGCTGGAACCACGGTTGTGATCTTTACAAATTAATTGATGCGGCAGAGGATATCGTGCGGCCTCTACAAGATCGTCCGGTCAGGGTTGATCGCGAAACGTTGGCTCTGGGTTATGCTGGGGTATATTCAAGCTTTTTATTACATGCTGAGAAAGCTGCGAAACAGTACGGATTGAAAACAATCGATATCTTGGTGGAGCTTGGGCGAAGGCGAATGGTCGGTGGTCAAGAGGATATGATCGTTGACGTCGCGCTGGACCTATTGAGCGCGCAGCAAAAAAAAGCGGTGACTTCCTAGTCTGGGTGCCGATACTGATTGATATTGATCTGGGGTTGGTGCCTATGCCCCTATGAGGTGTTCCTGCTTAATAGCTTTTTGACCAATTCAGCTATCGCTAAGCTAGAGGTTAGCCCTGGAGATTCGATACCAAATAGATTAACGAGTCCTCTCAGGCCGTGGTCCTTTTCAGATTGAATCATAAAATCCGCAGCAGGCTCTCCAGGGCCAGATATTTTTGGCCTTATGCCGGTGTATCCTGGCTGTAGTTGTTTTTGATTTGCTGTAGGCCAGTAGCGGCGAATAGCATCATAAAACAGTGCTTCACGAGAATTATCAAATGTGTAATCGATGTTTGGTATCCAATCGATATCTGGACCAAATCGTGCATTTCCTCCCATATCGACTGTGACATGGACGCCGAGGCCATGCTTACGAGCGATCGGGTAAATAAGGTGTTTGAACGGACTTCGCATGGAGAGTGAATAATAGTGGGCCTTCGCATAGTAGGAAATCGGAACCAATGTTTTGTCCAAACCCGTCATTGAGTTGGCTACATCGCATGCCCGTAACCCTGCAGCGTTAATTAAGAGTTTGGTATGAATCTCATGGGCGTTCGACCCACCCGTCTTTAGGATGAATCCATGCTTGTCGGACGCAATAGATTCAATTGACGTGTGATAGGCGACGATGCCACCTGCATTTTCTGCATCTCCTAAAAGGCTCAGCATGTAAGCATGCGAGTCAATGATGCCGGTCGAGGGAGAGAAGACAGCGCCAACGCATCGGATTTCTGGCTCAAGTTCTAGAGCTTCTTTTTGGTTGAGCCATGTGAGGTCATTCACTCCATTTTCAGCTGCTTTGGAGATATATTGTTTAACCGTTTCAATTTCCGAATCGTCTGTTGCTACAATTAATTTCCCAATACGTTTAAACGGAATGTCACGAAGCTCACAGTACTCGTAGAGCAGTTTTTTCCCAGAGACACATAGAGTTGCTTTGAGTGAGTCTTTTGGGTAATAAATGCCCGCATGAATAACCTCAGAATTTCTCGAGCTTGTATGCATGCCAAATGTATCCTCGGCTTCTATAATGAGCACTTCCTTGCCTTCTAGCGCTAATGCACGAGCAATCGAGAGACCAATTACTCCTGCACCAATGACTACACATTCAATTCGATCCACTTAGCGTATCAATCCTTAATTTTTTTGTTATAACTCTATCTGAGCTACTATTATGGCAATCTATTTTAACGCCGTCAGACAGTGGATTACCCAGAGGGTCGAAAAAAATTATTGGAAGGTAAATTTTGTGAAGATATCAAAGTTTATCTTTTAAGCTTGAATGCATCAAATTGGCCCACGTGTGAGGAATTGAATCGACTCGTTACACAGCAATCTGAAGCTATTTTGAATCTGAACGGAACTGAAATTCAATTTGTGCCTCAATTAAAGAGGCCAAAGATTTTTGAGGCAGGATTTGAGCAGCGTACTTTTTTGACTGGCGAGGTGCAAGTTAGATCTCAAAATTGGCACGACTTATTGAATGCATTGGTGTGGTTCTTATTTCCCAAGTCAAAGGCGGCACTTAATGCGCGACATTTCGCGGTCCTCCAGCATGATGCGGCGAGAGGGCGATCACCTCAAGGGGACGCGCTTACGATTTTTGATGAAGACGGGGTGATCGTTGTGTCCAGAAACCCCGGTTTGACCCGGTTGCTGAAAGAGCTTAAGTGGGTTGATATTTTTTATGAATCTCGCGGTGAGGTGATGCAAGATATGTCGTTCAGAATTTTTGGACATGCCTTACTGGAAAAATCGATGAATCCATATGTAGGGATGACGGGTAAGGCCTTGATAATCGAGGACCCAAAGGGTGAGGCTGCGACTTGCTCAGTGCTTTCGACAGCAGCCATCGACGCTGAGTTATCTCAAATAATTCCGAATCTGGAATTGTTTGGTTCTGGGCGCAACTTTTCACCATTACCGATGCTTGGATTGCCTGGTTGTTGGGAAGACAATGAGAAATTAGAATTTTTTCTCAACGATTCGTATTTTCGCCCCAAAAGGTCTGAGAACAAAAAAGCTTGAAAATAAACACAGCATATAGCTCATTTCTTATTGCCTCTGACGGTTTTAAGCTAATGATAATCATGAGAACGATTTGCTGAATTTTCTGCAGAGTATAAATTGACAGAAAGAGCCTGAAAAAATACACTACCTAGATCAAAAATTTAGAACTTGTCTAAAGTTTGATAGTCCACATATCAAAGATTAGTTGTTTTCGCGGCACGAAAAGCGCTGGAAGGTAATAATCATTGGTAAATGAAAAACGAAAGGGAGCTTATAAATGGCTGGTTTAAAAGGATCAAAGACTGAAAAAAGTCTCAAAGATGCGTTTGCAGGCGAGTCTCAAGCAAACCGAAGATATTTGTATTTTGCGAACAAGGCGGACGTTGAGGGTCAAAACGACGTAGCGGCAGTATTCCGCTCTACTGCTGAAGGTGAGACTGGGCATGCTCATGGGCATCTTGAATATTTGGAGCAGGTTGGTGATCCGGCTACCGGCTTACCGATTGGTGGCACAAGAGACAATCTGACCGCTTCCGTAGCTGGCGAGACACATGAGTACACGGATATGTATCCTGGTATGGCAAAAACTGCTCGCGATGAGGGTTTTGATGAAATCGCAGATTGGTTTGAGACGCTCGCTAAAGCAGAGCGATCCCATGCGAACCGATTCCAAAAAGCTCTTGATGCACTAGAAGATTAATTCTTAGCTGATCAGTTTAATTGAGTAGTAGTAAGCGTGAGCATTAGATAACTCTTGCTCACGCTTTTTTGTTGGACGAGTATTTTACGGTAGATGTTTTATGCGAGAAGGTAGTCTAGAAGCACCAACGCGTCACCCTCTGAACTGGGAGGATGAGGAGTTCTACAAGGAAGAGCCGCTTTATGAAGAGATGGAGCGTGTATTTGATATTTGTCATGGGTGTCGGCGTTGCGTCAATTTATGCACGACTTTCCCAACGCTCTTCGATTTAATTGATGAAAGCTCCACGATGGAGGTGGACGGTGTTGCTAAAGAGGATTATTCAAAAGTAGTTGATAAGTGCTATTTGTGCGACATGTGTTACATGAGTAAATGTCCGTATGTGCCACCGCACGAATGGAATGTTGATTTCCCCCATTTAATGTTGCGTGCGAAGGCACAAAAATTCAAAAACGGTCAGACAAAGTTTAGGGATAAATTATTGTCCAATACGGATGTACTGGGAAAACTCTCGTCCATTCCTGTGGTTGTTCAGACGATTAATGCTGTTAACACGAACAAGGTGACGCGCTCGATAATGGACAAAACGCTTGGTATTCACAAGGATCGCAAGTTACCAAAATACGCGGGTAAAACCTTTAGATCCCACTTACCCAAAGCGGGTACAGTCTCGTCTCAAGAAGGTCAGAGAACTCCTGGAAGGGTGGCCGTGTTCGTTACGTGTTACGTGAACTACAACGAACCGAATATTGGTGACGACCTATTTAAGGTGCTCGACCATAATCAAATTTTGGCTGTCGCGGTTCAAAAAGAGGCTTGTTGCGGGATGCCTAAGTTAGAGCTGGGTGACCTCGAAGCAGTTAAAAAATTAAAAGAAAAAAATATCCCTCAAATGGTTAAGTACGCCCGGCAGGGCTATGCACTCATGACCGCTGTGCCATCATGCACTTTAATGTTTAAGCAGGAATTACCACTTCTTTTCGCCGATGATGAGGATGTGCAGTTGGTAGCGAAGGCTATGTTCGATCCATTTGAATATTTTGTGATGCGTGATCGTGATGGCCTTCTCAATACCGACTTTAAAGAATCTTTGGGGCAAGTTTCGTATCACGTACCCTGTCATTTGCGCGTGCAAAATATTGGGCTAAAGACAAAAGAAATGTTGGAACGGGTTCCAGGTACCACCGTGAATACGGTGGAGCGGTGCTCCGGACATGACGGCACATGGGGCGTTAAGAAGGAATACTTCGCCGATTCGATGAAAATTGGTCGGCCAGTTTTCCATCAGATGATTGAGAAAACTCCGCATTACATCAGCTCGGATTGTGCTATTGCTGCGACGCATATCGTACAAGGTATAGAAGAGAAGCACGATGTGAGTGACGTCAAAAAACGTCACCCCATTACGTTATTGCGTATTGCTTATGGTTTATAAGAATTGGAGAGAAAAAAATGTTGAATAGAGCAAGCTTGATGTCGCTAGAAGAATATGCCAAGCGTAGATCCTCGTTTCGTACCGAAGTTATGGAGCATAAAAAAACTAGGAAGGTCCATTTAGGTGAGCATGTGACTCTGTTGTTTGAGAATGCTTTAACCGTGCAATATCAAGTTCAGGAAATGCTTCGGGTAGAGCGCATTTTTGAAGAAGAAGCCATCCATGAGGAATTACACGCTTATCTGCCTCTAGTTCCAGATGGAAGTAACTGGAAGGCAACGCTGTTAATTGAGTACCCTAATGAGGATGAAAGAAAAATCGCCCTGTCGAAGCTCATTGATCTTGAAGATCGTGTTTGGGTGCAGGTTCCTGGGTTTGATAAGGTTTTCCCTTTTGCGGATGAAGACTTAAACCGGGAAAATGCTGAGAAAACCTCTGCGGTACATTTTCTTCGATTTGAGCTCTCGAGTGATATGAAGAAGTCGCTTCTTCATGGCTCCTCGCTGCGTATTGGAATAGATCATCCCAACTACAAGGTAGACATTGAAGAGGTGCCTGAAAGCTTTCGCGACTCTTTGGTAAGCGATCTGGTAGCGGATAGCTGAGAACGACTTTAAAAGTTACACCACAGCTCTAATTTGAGAAGGGCGTTACCGAATTGGGGAATTTATATGGCTGGAACTGCTTATGCCTTTGATCGCGGATGGCTTTTATTTTGCAGATATTAGGCACAAAAGCCTCTGCTTCAGGTAAGGTTTCCCATCCACAGACCCGTCAGTACATATATTCTTAAAGTTAGATGTGTTTTTAAGAAAGTTGATATGCACCTTTTTTTAGAGATATTGAGTTTGCGAGTCCGGAGCCTCGTAGGCTTGACCTTGTTCTTGGTTTGTGCCGCGTTCGGATCCACTATGCACCTTGAAGCACATGCTCAGACCGATTCATCAGGACGAAGCCTTAATCGGGACGGAGCTATAAATACGTTAAACAAATACGAGAAACCACGAGTTTGGAATGAGTTGGATGTTGATTTGCCACTACTGCCTCAAAAAACCAGGTTTAGTCAATTCCAGACCACAAGCCAGTCTAGCTTTCAATTTTTTGTTGACATCTCTTCAATCCGGCTTGGGGAGGATGGGGTAGTAAGTATAGTTTTACGTGCGGTCTCTCCCAAAGGCAGTGAGAATATTACCTATGAGGGGTTTCGCTGTGAAACCGGTGAATACAAATTGTATGCATCGAGTTTTGGATTTGATGAGGCATGGATGCCTGTTAAAAATCCCCAATGGCGCGCAGCACAATACCAAACTGCCAATAGTTACCGGGGTGATTTGTTGAAATACTATATTTGTAGCGATGGCATTAATATCCCAAATGAGCGGCAATTGCAGGCATACTTCAGGAAAGGAAAAATGCGCTTGAAAGCCGGCCGATTGAGGCAATGATTATAGGTGACGAGTCGAACGTCTATTCGTCAAGCGCCAGATTATCTCTGTTTATGAGTTCGAGATCATCCACGTAGCCTAGTACATCTGCTATTTTTTCTGACGGCAACCCCTTAATACTGTTAATTTCTGTGAAGTTGTAGTTGATGAGCCCGTACGCAATGATCTGTCCCGATGCGTTAGTGCAGGCGACAACATCTCCTCGGTCGAAGTGTCCTTTAATGGCTGTCACACCTATTGGTAACAAACTTTTATGATTTATGGTTATGGCGCGTATTGCACCTTCATCAAGAGTGAGTGAGCCACGAACTTGTAAATGATTGCTCAGCCATTGTTTTCTGGCTGTCATCACAGGTTTGGAAGCGTTTAGCCTGCTCCCAATGTTTTCACCAGACAGTATGCGTAATAAGACATCCACCTCTTTCCCGTTGGCTATTACGGTATGCGTTCCGCTACGGGCAGCTCGTTTTGCCGCACGCAATTTCGTGAGCATTCCGCCGCTACCTAAGTTGGAGCCATTACCTGTCGCCATTTGTTCTAGTGAGGGATCGCCTGCTTCGGCAACATCAATTTTTTTAACATCCTGAGACGTTCTTGGGTCGCCAGTAAAGAGTCCATCTTGATCGGTAAGAATAATGAGCGTATCTGCCTCAACCAAGTTCGCGACAAGTGCGGCTAAAGTGTCATTATCGCCAAACTTAATTTCTTCTGTTGCGATTGAGTCGTTCTCGTTCACAATAGGCACAATGCCCAGGTCGACCAATGTGCGAAGTGTGGATCGAGCATTTAAGTATCGTGTTCTGTTCGCTAGATCATCATGAGTGAGTAAAATTTGAGCGGTGTGTAAACCCAAGACCTGAAAGGCGTCTTCATAGGCCCTGATTAAGCCCATCTGCCCGACTGCGGCTGCGGCTTGAAGATCATGAATCATGGTAGGGCGCACTTTCCAGCCTAAACGGAGCATCCCTTCGGCGACGGCTCCACTAGAAACAAGAATGATTTCAGACCCCTCTTTTTTGATCTGTGCAACTTGTCGCGTCCACTCTTTGAGGGCGGACAAGTCTAGCCCTTGGCCATTAGCCGTAATCAGGCTACTGCCAATCTTAACGACGATTCGTTTCATGTGATGCGCCTTAGCGTTCATCTCTCGTCAGGACCCAGTTATTAGGATTTTTTGTATTCTTCTAATTTACTCATGTATTCCATAATGCTATTCATGAGTGCTGGAGTGCCTTCCGCGGACAGCGATGAGATAGGGAAAATCTGCTCGCTATTTGCGAGTCCTTTTTTAAGGGCGGCGGATATCTCCGCAATGCATGCTCCTTGTTCCTCATGAGGAATTAAGTCCATTTTATTTAATGCGATCCATCTTGGTTTTTTAAATAGTGCCTCATCATATTTTTGTAATTCCAGACAGATATCGTTAGCTCCTTGCACGATTGATTCTGTATTTGCGTATTCAGTGCCAATATCGATTACATGAACTAATAATTTCGTTCGTTGTAGATGCTTTAGGAACTGATGTCCCAGCCCTGCTCCCTCTGAGGCCCCAGCAATAAGCCCAGGGATGTCGGCGATAACAAAGCTGCCTCTAAACCCAGAACGAACAACGCCTAAATGAGGATGTAATGTCGTAAAAGGATAGTCGGCTATTTTGGGCTTCGCAGCGGATACCGACGTGATGAGAGTCGATTTCCCTGCATTTGGAAATCCCAATAACCCAACGTCCGCAAGCACGCTGAGCTCCATGCGAATCGATCTGTCCTCACCGAGCTCGCCACTGGTGAACTGTCTAGGTGCGCGGTTCGTGCTCGATTTGAAGTGTATATTGCCCAGCCCCCCCTTGCCTCCTTTGCATATTTGTTCCGTTTGCCCATCTTGGCTTAAATCAAAAATTATAGAATTGTCTGAGTCATCGTAAATGATCGTGCCCATGGGAACTTCTAGATAGAGGTCATCGCCTGATTTACCATAACAGTCTTTACCCTGACCATTCTCGCCATTTTTAGCGTGAAAAATTCTTTTAAAACGGTAATCTAAAAGGGTATTGATATCCCTGGAGGCGCGAACATAAATAGATCCACCTCGGCCTCCATCTCCGCCGCTGGGCCCCCCGTTAGGAACAAATTTTTCGCGACGAAAGGCGGCAACGCCATTGCCTCCTTTGCCTGCATGCACTTCTATATTTGCTTCATCAACAAACTTCATTGTTTTGTTTTTATATAGTCAGGTAAAAAAAAACCCCGCCTCGTAGGCAGGGTTTTTTGAAATAAGTTAAACCCTACGCTGGAACAATACTAACGATTTTCTTATTTAACGGGCCGGTTTTTCCGAATAAAACGTGCCCATGCACTTTTGCAAACAAGGTGTGGTCTCGACCTATACCGACATTCTCGCCAGGATGAACCACTGTGCCGCGTTGTCGAATGATAATGCTACCTGCAGAGATCAGTTCTCCGCCAAAGCGTTTGACGCCAAGTCGTTTGGCGTTTGAGTCGCGTCCGTTTCTAGAACTACCGCCCGCTTTTTTATGTGCCATAAATTAATTGCCTTTCAAAACGTAAAGTCGCGTGGTTACTGGCTTGTAATGTCGCCGATAACGACCTCAGTAAAATTTTGACGATGACCCTGCTGCCTTTTATAGTGCTTTCGTCTTCGCAGTTTAAATATTCTAACTTTTTTGCCGCGGCCATGGCCTAAAACTGTTGCCGCAACACTCGCGCCATCAATAATGGGGGTGCCTATTGAGACGTTGGCGCCGTCAACAACCATCAGGACTTGGTCGAGCGTGATATTTTCGCCAACCTCAGCGCCCAACGTTTCAATCTTTAATTTTTCTCCAGTGGCGACTTTGTACTGCTTCCCACCAGTTTTAATTACAGCATACATGGCTTTATTTTATCCTGAGTTCAAGCGGCTATTAACCGTTATTTCTTACCAAAAAGGGAGCGTAGCATACAAGATTTCGTCAAATTACGCAATAATTCAGAAACTTATTTGACACCTAAGAGAGAGGCTCATAACATCAACCCACCTAGTTGTTAACCGCCAATACCTTACCCGATTCATTATCTTTCGTGGCTCATGAAATCCTCCAACTCCATTACCAGTGACCTTTTGGCGCGCCTGAGTGAAGAGATCGGCACCCAACTCGTGTCACAAGTACCCTTGGTGGGAGAGGTCGCTCGGTACACAATTAATAATGGTGGCAAGAGACTGAGGCCTATTTTATTATTATTGTCCGCTGCTAGCTTAGGTTATGAGGAGCGACCTGCGATTCAGTTGGCTGCCGCGATAGAGTTTGTTCATACGGCAACACTATTGCATGATGATGTGGTGGATAGATCTGCGGTTCGCAGGGGATTGCAAACGGCGAATGAGCGCTTTGGCAATGCGGCTGCAGTGTTGGTTGGTGATTTCTTGTATTCTAGGGCGTTTCAAATCATGGTAGATGTTGGTGAGGGGGATGTCTTCAGGGTAATGGCTGATGCAACAAACGCTATCTCTGAGGGTGAAGTACTTCAGCTCTCAAATATCCAGAACCTCGAACTTACTGTGGACTCCTATTTTGAAATGATTCGCGCAAAAACCTCTAGGTTGTTTGAGGCGGCGGCTATGTTGGGCGGTATTGTTTCTGGGGGCAGTAAAGAAATCATTGAAGATTTGGGGCGATATGGAGTTCACATTGGCACCGCTTTCCAGATTGTCGACGACATATTGGATTATGATGGGGTTGAGAGCGAGATTGGAAAAAAACCGGGGGATGATTTGGCGGAAGGTAAAGTTACCTTGCCAGTCATACACGCGTTAGAACGCGGTTCGGAAGATGATGTCAAAGTTATTCGAGAGGCGATTCTCACGGGTGGGGTCAGAGGTTTAGGTGGTGTAGTCGATATTTTTCGTAAGTTAGATTCGCTCGATTATTCGCGCAGGCTCGCCCGTAGGGAGATAGCGTCAGCGGAGCAAAGTATTTCAAGTTTGCCGCATTCACCTTTTAAAGATTGCATGATTGATTTAGCCCGAAACTCGTTGTCTCGCATAAATTAAGCCCGTAAGTTGTTTATTGCTCAAGGTATTGTATTTATTTGCTATTGGTTGCAAGCTTTTTAATATCAGAATGTGATTTTTGGGGTTAAGGCTAGTATTCGGGCAGTTTTGATGGGTAAACACCTACGGTTATGAGTGGGTTCATTGGAGACGCGTGTGGTTAAGTATCTATTATTGCTATTATTGTGTGTTCTGGCCTATGTCTTCATTAAGACGAAGGGGCGAAAAACAAGCACGAGGTCTTCTGATGGGGTGCGTTCAGCGCCTGCTGTTGAAGACATGGCTCGTTGTGCTCATTGTGGTGTACATTTTCCTTTAAGTGAAGGTTTTCGGTCGAGCGGTCGAATCTTTTGCTCCAGTGAGCATCTCGAATTGAGGGATAAGACGCCCTCATGACTGACCCTCGCTGTCGAATTGAGGATGGTTATCTAATAGACGCTGAGAGGTGTTATTCACCCAACTACGATGACAGGCCAAGTAATGTTCGGCCGAGTCTCATCGTTATTCATTCCATTAGTCTGCCTCCTGGAGAGTTTGGCGGGGCTGATATCCGCCGCTTATTCACGAACCAACTTGATACCAATGCCCACCCGTTCTATCAGCAGCTTCGCGGCTTAAAAGTTTCAACACATTTTTTGATTGATCGTGTTGGTTGCATTACACAGTTTGTGTCTTGTTTGCATAGGGCTTGGCACGCTGGAGAGTCGCGCTGGAGAGGTGAGCTAAACTGCAACAATTATTCGATCGGAATTGAGCTTGAAGGTACTGAAACGGATGACTTTGAGCTGAGGCAGTACGTCAGCTTGAGAAAGCTTTGTCAATCGTTAGTTGTGTCTTATCCGATCGAGGCCTGCGTGGGGCACTCACATATCGCGTTGCCAATGGGCCGTAAAAAAGATCCTGGGGTTGGATTTGATTGGAGCGAGCTCTCATCGGTAAAAAATATCGACCTGCCAAAATAGCGTGCTCGGTCGATTTTAATTTAATACCTTTAAGATTGAAAAACATTGATTTAGAGATGAAAAAAAATCTGAAATCGAAGTATTTATCATAAGATCGTTAAACCCCCCCACCAAAATTCGTATAAGAAAACCTTGACACTGGGCGCGCCAACACTAGAATTAGTGTTATGTTCTGAGTCATAGCACAATATGTTGTGTGTTACGTGTGCATAACTTGTGGGTGGTTTGTAAGAATTTAGTCATTATTCATTGTCCCATGTCCGTTATGGCCAGAGTTGGTCTGTGTAGAAGGCTTTGATTGAAATTGCAATAAAACAGCGATGCGTCAAAGAAGCAATAGGATGAAAATTGAGGAGACTAAATGCAATTGATGGCTAATGTGAGTGAAGCAACTAATTTGAGCTTAGAAAATATAAGAGAAATTCAAAGTGAGGCCGCGCGCATGGATTCAGGAATGATGAAGGTTCTTCGTCGAAATGGGTCGGTAGTAGGCTTCGAGCCGTCAAAGATATCAATAGCAATGACCAAAGCTTTCCTCGCGGTGAGCGGAGGGCAAGGCGCCGCATCAGCTCGTGTTCGGGAGCTGGTATCACAGTTGACGCAACATGTAATTGTCGCGCTCAAACGAAGGAATCCAACGGGCGGCACGGTCCATATTGAGGACATTCAGGATCAGGTAGAGCTGGCGTTAATGAGGCACGGCGAGCAAGGGGTTGCTAGATCATATGTGCTCTATAGGGAAGAGAGAAACCAGGAGCGAGTCCGAGCTAAGAAAGAGGCTGCAATTGATCAAAGCGAAGCTCCTTTTGCATTGAATATGTTAGTCGATGGGGTGTCTCAGCCACTTGATTTAAATAACTTAAAGAGATTGATCGAGGATGCCTGTTCAGGACTCGGTACGGAAGTGAAAGCAGACAAGGTTTTGTCGTTAACGGTCCGGGATCTTTATGATGGTGTGCCTGTTAATGAGGTTAACAAGAGTTTGATCTTGTCGGCAAGATCTTTAATCGAAAAGGATCCTGCCTATAGTTTTGTTACTGCTAGATTGCTACTTAATGATTTGCGTCGTGAAGCTGTAGGAACAGAGCTGACTAGAGAAGAAATGGTAGTTCGCTATCCGACGTATTTTCCTGAGTTTATCAAAAGGGGGGTAGACGCAGAGCTCCTGGATGAGCGCATGCTTCAATTCGATTTGGTATTACTAGGTGCTGCGCTAAAGCCTGAGCGGGATGAACAATTTGGTTATTTAGGGCTCCAAACACTTTATGATCGTTACTTTCTGCACGTAGAAGATCGTCGTATAGAGTTGCCGCAAGCGTTTTTTATGCGCGTTGCGATGGGCTTATCTTTGGGGGAGGCACAGAGAGAGGCGAGAGCTGTAGAGTTTTATAACATATTGTCGTCATTCGATTTTATGAGCTCTACACCAACGTTATTTAATTCTGGGACCACGCGACCACAGCTATCGAGTTGTTATTTGACTACTGTTGATGACGACTTGGACGGAATCTACGAGGCAATTAAAGAAAATGCGTTGCTCTCAAAATATGCGGGAGGCTTGGGTAATGACTGGACTCCTGTTCGATCCATGGGCTCTCATATTAAAGGCACAAACGGTAAGTCCCAAGGTGTTGTGCCATTCCTAAAAGTAGTTAACGATACCGCTGTTGCTGTTAATCAAGGTGGCAAGCGCAAGGGGGCCGTGTGTGCTTACCTCGAAACCTGGCATATGGATATAGAGGAGTTTCTGGAGTTAAGAAAAAACACAGGGGACGATCGTCGCAGAACCCACGACATGAATACGGCGAATTGGATACCAGATTTATTCATGAAGCGGGTGATGCAAAATAAACCATGGACACTCTTCACTCCTTCAGAAGTGCCAGATTTGCATGATCTCTACGGAGAGCCTTTTGAGCAAGCCTATACTCGGTATGAGCAGATGGCGTTAGCGGGTGAAATTAAACTGTTCAAGCAGCTCCCGGCCATACAGATTTGGAGAAAGATGCTCTCTATGTTGTTTGAGACAGGGCACCCATGGATCACGTTTAAGGATCCATGCAATATTCGCTCGCCTCAAAAACATATTGGATCTGTACACAGCTCTAATTTGTGTACAGAAATTACGTTGAACACCTCTGAAAGTGAGATCGCTGTTTGTAACCTGGGATCGGTTAATCTTATTGCGCACCTAAAAGATGGGAAGTTAGATCATGAAAAATTAAAGAGAACAATCTCTACCGCGATCAGGATGTTGGATAACGTAGTTGATATTAACTTTTATGCTGTGGATAAAGCTCGGAATTCTAATCTAAAGCACCGACCGGTTGGGATGGGAATGATGGGGTTTCAGGACTGTCTTCATGAGCTAAAAATCCCATACGGATCGGATGAGGCGGTTTCGTTTGCCGATGAGTCCACTGAGGCGGTATGTTACTACGCGTACTGGTCCTCAACGAATTTGGCAGAGGAGCGGGGTCGATACGCAACGTTTGATGGATCGCTATGGTCCAAGGGCATTCTGCCGATCGATTCGATTGAACTTTTAGAGCAACAGAGAGGCGGATACCTAGAGGTTGATCGAAAGAAATCGCTTGATTGGGACTGGCTTCGAGACCGCATTCAATCAGTGGGCATGCGGAATTCAAACTGTGTGGCGATCGCACCCACGGCAACGATAGCAAATATTATTGGGGTTTCAGCATCAATCGAACCAACGTATCAAAATCTATATGTGAAGTCCAATCTGTCAGGTGAGTTCACAGTGACCAACAGTTATTTAGTTAATGATCTAAAAAAACGTGGTCTTTGGGATGAAGTTATGATTTCAGATCTCAAATACTTTGATGGTGCGCTTTCAAAAATAGACCGCATACCGGAGGAGCTGAGATCAGTGTACGCAACTGCTTTTGAAATGGATCCTGTTTGGTTGGTTGAGTGTGCTGCGCGGCGCCAGAAGTGGATCGATCAAGCGCAGTCTCTAAACATTTACATGGCAGGAGCTTCAGGTAAGAAATTGGATGATATATACAAGCTGGCCTGGCATCGAGGCCTGAAGACAACTTACTACTTGAGAACTATGGCGGCTACATCAGCGGAGAAATCTACCGTGGCTGCGGGGCAACTGAATGCTGTGTCTTCATCAATGGAGTCTGTTGAGCCAAAGTTCTGCGTAATCGATGATCCTGAGTGCGAGGTTTGTCAATGACGTTATTGAAAAAAATTCATTCTGCACTTAGGCGAAGGAAGAAATTTTTTCGGGGCTAACTCTAACCCTATAGATAAGCTGAATGGCGACACTAAAGTTAAAAACATCGTTAATAGAAAAAATCGTTTTAGATTTTTGTTTTGAGCTAAATAGACAATATCGCTAACGAATATGTCGGTATTATTTTAATAAGATTTAATAAACTTTAATAAGTATTGATAAGGAAATAGCATGCTCCAGTTTGAAGATACACCAGTGACCATTACCAATACCGTTAGAAAGGTGGTGGAAGAATCTGATCCATTGGTTGAAGCGACAAATAAAAGGGTTCGTGTTGAGGATAAGCGGGTCATCAATGGTTCGGCAGACGTAAACCAGCTTGTTCCTTTTAAATACAATTGGGCTTGGGATAAGTATCTGGCTGGGTGCGCGAACCATTGGATGCCACAGGAGATCAACATGACCCGGGATATCGCGACTTGGAAGGATCCTGTCGGGCTGACTGACGATGAACGTCTTATCGTAAAACGTAATCTGGGTTTTTTTGTGACTGCGGATTCCTTGGCGGCGAATAATATTGTCTTGGGCACCTACCGGCACATCACAGCGCCTGAATGCAGACAATATTTATTGAGGCAGGCCTTCGAGGAGGCAATTCATACGCATGCGTATCAGTATATTGTTGAAAGCCTAGGTCTTGATGAGAGCGAAATCTTTAATGCTTATAACGAGATAAAGAGTATTAGAGATAAAGATCAATTCCTAATTCCATTCATTGAAGTATTGTCAGATCCGAATTTCAAAACAGGAACACCTGAGTCAGATAGAGATTTTTTGAGAAGCCTGATCGTGTTCGCTTGCATTATGGAGGGCTTATTTTTCTATGTAGGATTCGTGCAAATACTGGCCCTAGGGAGACAAAATAAAATGATGGGTGCAGCAGAACAATATCAATACATTCTGCGTGATGAGTCAATGCACTGTAATTTTGGAATAGATATGATCAATCAAATTAAGCAGGAAAATCCCCATCTATGGACCGAAGAGTTTAAGAAGGATATTCAAGGTCTCATGAAAAAAGGTGTGGAGTTAGAGTACCGGTATGCGGAAGATACGATGCCGAGAGGTGTGCTTGGATTAAACGCTCCAATGTTTAAAGAGTATTTGCGTTACGTTGCGAATCGACGTTGTCAGCAAATTGGTATAGACATGATTTTCGAAAATGCAAATAATCCGTTTCCTTGGATGTCTGAGATGATTGATCTTAAAAAAGAGAAAAACTTTTTTGAAACACGCGTTACTGAATATCAAACAGGTGGTGCTCTTAATTGGGACTGAAAATATTGAGTGGTAAAAAACATACACATTTTAAAAAAAATATAAGAATAATTTGCGGGATACTCTTTAAATGATAATAATCTCGCCACAAAGTGATTAAGTAATATTAATTGTCGAATTCGGAATGACGCAAGACGGAGCTGAATGACTAGAACTACGTGTTCTCAATGTTTGAGAAAAAAGCGTACTCACCAAATGGCGAGCCAATAAGCAAGATTATTATGACCTCTTGTTTATCTTACATCGGGGATGATTCGAATCCCTCACTGCCGAGCGGCGTTAATTTTTTGCACGCTCATTGGCCTTCTACCCTTACAAATAAAAAAAGAGTGTACAAGAGTAAATGCTTGTGTGCCCTTTTGTCATGGACTGACCAGAGCGCGGACTTAGGTACGCGTTTTTCATCAGTAACGGCATATTAATACCCAATATGTAGTTATGCCGAGTTTTTTAACCTTAGAAGGAGGTAATTCCAATGGCAGTTAAAAAGAAACCTGTAGCTAAGAAAAAGCCAGCAGCTAAGAAAGTAGCAGCTAAGAAAAAGCCAGCAGCTAAGAAAAAGCCAGCAGCTAAGAAAAAGCCAGCAGCTAAGAAAGTAGCAGCTAAAAAGCCAGCAGCTAAGAAAAAGCCAGCAGCTAAGAAAAAGCCAGCAGCTAAGAAAAAGCCAGCAGCT